>JAUWVG010000009.1 GCA_030617525.1 Candidatus Aminicenantota bacterium
TGTGGAAGAAAGAGAAAATATCACTCGTCCTGTGGTTCTTGTATTCGTTCTCGGCCCCCGTCCTGTTTTACGCCTTTCATCTCTATCCCGAAGTTCCCATCGCTCTCTTCTCGGTCTATCTGTTCAGAAAAATCCTGGCGACGGGGCCCTTCTCCACTCGGCAGTACATATTTTTCGGTTTTGTGCTGTCATTGTTTATCTGGTTTGGATTGAAGTACAACATGATCTTTTGGCCCATGCTTCTCGTTTCAGGATATCTTCTTCTAAGAGAACAAAAAGCCGGAACAAAAATAATAGGATTCCTTGCCTTTCCGGCTTTGTCTCTCATTCTTTTTTACCTGTATGTCCATGCCCTCTACGGTACATACAATCCAATCTCACTCTATGAAGGTGTGCTCACTCCGGAAAAAATCGCAGCATTCAAACAGACCCTCCTAAAGATTCCTCTAATGCTCCGTATTGACACCTTCTTCGACTATTTTCTCGATCAAAGAGACGGTCTTCTTCTGTACTCACCACTGTATTTTTTTTCTTTTCTTGGAATCGCTGAGGCATTCCGGAAAGCCAAAAAGGAACTGGTTATCCTCCTCTTTCTTTTTGCCCCTTTTGTCCTCAATTACGCGCTGCTCTCTCACAGGCAGGGCTCCAGTCCCCAGGGCAGAGTGCTGATGCCCATTTCTTGGATTATGGTTGTCTTTATCGGCTATTTCCTTGTCCATAATAAAAAGAAGTTTTACTCTGTTCTCTTCTGGATCGCATGTTTACTCGGGCTGATCACCGCAGTCATTCTTCTTTCTCATCCCTCATTCCTCTACCAGCCCACCACGCATGAATTCACATTCCGCGGAGGAGATTTCTTTGTCAATCTGAGCAACCTCGGTTTTTATATGCCCAATGTTCTTCCCTCATTCATCAAGGTCAACAATGTGGGCTACTGGCCCAATTATGTTTGGCTTGGACTTCTTGTCCTATTCTTTTTAGGATACATCCGGAAACAGCGGCCGCAAAAAACTCTTCAATATCCTCGCCACACCATTTTCATTTTAGCCGGCCTCCTTGTGTTTTTCGTTTGGTTTTCTCTTTTCCCGAAATTCACTCTTCTTAATCCGGTCAACGTCGGTTATGACTCAGGAGAAAAAATCACATTCTATTCACTAGAACGCCACCAGCAGATGAGAGGGCCGGGCAAGTTTCTCCTGTCGAAGGACGTCCACACCTACATATTTAACTTCACGTCCTGGAGAGAATTAAAGGATATTAAAATTGATTTTGGATCTCTCGACGGAACATTCGTGGCTACCCTCAAACTCTTTGATCGCACTCTTTTTGAGGGAGAAACGTCAATGGAAATGAAAACCCTGAGTATTCCTGCGCCCCCAGCCTACCGCTACAAAAACACAAATCTCTACAGGATTTGCCTCGAATTGACAAATTTGTCTGAAATATCAGCTGCGGATAAGCCCTATCTCTTTACTATTCAGCCATCCGACTAGTTGATGCAAAGGGTTCTAGGATTCGAGGATTCTAGGGTTCAAGTGCTTTTTTTTTTTAACGATTTAATAAGTTTTTTAGCAATTCTCTTCTAAATTTTCAATTCTTTATAATTCTTAAACAAGTCACTCGACCCCTTGAATCCCTGACCCCTTGAATCCTTATGATCCAGACTTTTTGATTTTTCCGGCTTTTCTGGGATTTGAAGGGTAGGCGTTTAAATCGAGAGATAAAGGATACTCTCCTCCATTTGTATATTTTTCTAGAGCCAGGCCAGCGACCATGGCGGCGTTATCCGTACAAAATTGGGGAGAGGGAATGAAACCCTTTAGGTTATTTTTATCTGCCAGGCGTTGGAAGTTTTGCCTCAGCACGGAATTCCGGGCCACGCCACCGCAGAGAATTAGTGATTTCGGAGCATGGATCTGAATGATTTTTTCAAGAGGAGCAAGGAGAGCTTTCACTACGGTTTTTTGGAAACTTGCCAGAAAATCATCAAGGTGAGGATGTTCTATGGTGATCGTTTTGTCTTTAATCGTTTTCAAGGCCGCTGTTTTCAATCCGCTGAAGCTGTAGCCCAGAGTTTTATCTGTCATTCGGGGCAGGGAAAAAAGAAACTTTTGTGGATTTCCATTGGCAGCCATCCGGTCGATAATTGGTCCTCCCGGATAACCTAATCCGAGATATTTGGCAATTTTGTCCAGGGCTTCCCCTGCGGCATCGTCTCTCGTCTTTACGAGCAGCTCAAAAGAAAGTTTTTCTTTCAACAGGTAGAGAGCAGTGTGCCCCCCGGAAACAAGAAGTGCTACGGCAGGAAAGGGGATAACTTTATTTTCAAGAAAGGCAGCATGAATGTGGGATTCCAGATGGTCAACAGGGATAAGAGGTTTTTGGAAATAATAGGCAAGGCCCTTGGCAAATGAGACACCGATAAGAAGAGAGCCAATCAATCCTGGCCCCTGTGTCACGGCGAAAGCATCAATCTGAGGAAGCTTTACCCCGGCTTTTTCCAGGCTTTCTCCCACAACATATTCGATGGCAGTGATGTGCTGGCGCGAAGCCAGCTCGGGGACCACTCCGCCGAAAGGGGCGTGGATGTCATCCTGAGACAGAACGATGTTGCTCAGAACAAGGTTGTTTTTGTTTAAGACAGCTGCAGACGTTTCGTCACACGATGTTTCGATTCCAAGAATATACATTGTTCAGTCGTTATCTATGATCTTGTTCTTAAGGAGAGAAAGACTTTTATCATAGGGGGGTCGAGCAATTCCGGCTTCTGTAATGATGGCCGAAATGTATCTTGCCGGGGTGACATCAAAGGCCGGATTGCGGACTTCAATTTGAGGCAGGGTTATTAAGCGGCCGTCGATCTCTCGGATTTCTTGAGGATTCCTTTCCTCAATCGGGATTTGTGAGCCATCAGGGATTTCAAAATCAATCGTGCTCAGGGGAGCAGCCACATAGAAGGGAAGACCGTGTTCCTTCGCAAGAACAGCGGTTGTGTAGGTCCCGATTTTGTTGGCTGTGTCTCCATGAAGGGCAATCCGATCTGCACCTGTGATCACTAGGGAAATCTCTCCTTTCTGCATGAGAGAACCGGCCATATTATCTGCAATTAAAACTACAGGGATGTTGTCCTTATCCAGTTCCCAGCAAGTCAGCCTGGCTCCCTGCAGGAAGGGCCGGGTTTCGTCGGCATAGACTTTTAGAGATTTCCCTTCTTCGAAGGCGGCACGGATAACCCCAAGAGCTGTCCCATAGCCCGCTGTGGCAAGAGCACCGGCATTGCAGTGAGTGAGGATGGAATCGCCATCCCCTATAAGCCCTTTGCCACTAGCTCCCATTTTTTTGTTTGTATCGAGATCCTCTTTTTCGATATTTATGGCTTCCTTCACCAGGACCTGCTGTAAAGAGGAAAGCTCCAGCTTGTTGTTTTCCAAAAAAACATCCCGCATCCTCTCCAAGGCCCAGAAAAGATTGCGGGCCGTTGGGCGCGTTCTCTCTAACCGCAAATAAATTCGCTCAAACTCCTCATGCAGAGAGGCACGGGTTTTTATCTGAAGAACTCCCAGCGCCACACCAAAGGCAGCAGCTACACCGATAGCAGGAGCTCCACGAATGATCATCTTCTCGATTGCTTGGGCCACCTCCTCATAATCAAAGCATTCGACATAAACTTCTTCCAGTGGAAGTTTTCTCTGGTCGATCATAATGACCTTTTTGTCGTCCCATTTTATTGTTGGCAGCATAATATCCTCTTTTCAAAAATACAAAGTATGGAACCTATAGTCAAACTCTTTAGGCCAATTTAGTTTTTGAATCATTTTACTTTCAGGAGGGCAAGGAATGCCTCCTGGGGGATTTCCACACGTCCGACTTTTTTCATGCGTTTCTTGCCCCCCTTCTGTTTTTCCAGAAGCTTCATTTTTCGCGTGTAGTCTCCTCCGTAAAGTTTAGCGAGGACATCTTTTCTGAAGGGAGCAATGGACTCCCGTGCAATCACCTTCTTTCCCAGTGCTGCCTGGATAGATATTTCAAACTGCTGGCGTGGAATCACCTCTTTCATTTTTTTAACGAGTTTGCGACCCATTGGATAGGCCCGGCTTTTATGGACAATGAGGGAGAGGGCATCGACAGATTCTCGATTGATAAGAATATCGAGTCTAACAAGATCGGCTTCTCTATAACCCGAAAATTCATAGTCCATGGAGGCATAACCTTGAGAGACGGATTTGAGTTGATTGTAAAAGTCAAAGACGATTTCGTTCAGAGGAAGGATGTAGGTGAGAATGATACGCTGCGAGCTCATGTACTCCATTTTTTTCTGCTCTCCACGGCGGTCGTCGAGCAGTTTGAGGACAGCCCCGAGATGACGGTCGGGAGTTAGAAATAGGGCTTCGATAACAGGCTCTTCGATCTTCTGGATTTCCTGAGGTGGAGGGAGTTGGGATGGATTGTGGATTTCTATGACTTTGCCGTCTTTTTTTGTGATGCGAAAGCCGACGCTGGGAGCGGTTGTGACAAGGTTGAGGTTAAATTCCCGCTCCAACCTTTCCTGGATAATTTCTCTATGGAGGAGGCCGAGGAATCCGCACCGGTAACCAATCCCAAGGGAGGGTGAACTTTCCGGCTCATAGTGAAAGGAAAAATCATTGAGTCTCAACTTCTCTATGGCTTTTCTCAAATTTTCGATACTGGTCTCTCCAGCAGGAAACATACCGGCAAAAACCATGGGTTTGGCCTCTTTGAACCCCTCAAGGGGCACATCGGTCGGTCTTTTTTTATCCGTCAGAGTTTCCCCAACACGGGCATGGCCGAGATCTTTTATGCCGGCGATTATATAGCCGACTTCACCGGCTGAGAGGCAGTCTGTCTGCTCCATTTTTGGAGTCAAGTATCCCACCTCTTCGACTTCGTAAGAAATCTTTTTGGACATCAGTTCAATTTTAGCCCTACTGTGGACCTGGCCCTCAAATATCCGAACGAGGATGATCACCCCGCGGTAGGAATCAAACCACGAATCGATAACAAGAGCCTTGAGCGGAGCTTGGATATTCTGTTTAGGCGGTGGAATGCGGTCGATGATGCTTTCCACCACAGCCTCAACACCAGTGCCAATTTTGGCGCTCACAAGAAATGCTTCATCCCTGTTTATGCCGATGATATTTTCCAGTTGCTCAAGCGCCAGCTCGGGATTGGATTGAGACAGGTCGATTTTGTTGATAACCGGAATGAGAGTGAGATCGTTTTGAAGGGCCAAGTAGGTATTGGCTAGAGTTTGAGCTTCGACGCCTTGGGAAGCGTCGATGATCAGGAGCGCCCCTTCGCAGGCGGCAAGACTGCGTGACACCTCATAGGAAAAATCTACATGGCCGGGAGTGTCGATCAAGTTGAGGATATACTCTCCGCGGGATTTGCTCTTGTAACGGAGGCGAGCAGTTTGGGCTTTGATCGTGATACCTCTCTCTCGCTCGAGTTCCATTGTATCTAAAACCTGCTCTTTTAACTCGCGAGGGGAAAGAGCCCCGGTTATTTCTAGAAGACGGTCGGCCAAAGTAGACTTCCCATGATCTATATGTGCAATTATCGAAAAATTCCTAATCTTCATGATCGGGGCCTGGCCTGCAAAACATGAATTATTTTCCGTAGTTTTTCAGACAAAATGGAATTATGCTTTAATTCCTCTTCCACTTTATTTACCATTTTCGAGATAGTTGTAGCATCTAATTTTAAGAACTTTGAAATTCCCACCAGTCTATAACCAGCATATTTTGCAGCAATAAATGCAAACATTCTCCTTGTTTCAGTAATGGTTCGTATTCGACTTGGACTTAAAATACTATCAGCAGACACTTTAGTTTGTTTTGAAACAATTTTCAATATTTCAGAGAGAGTTTTTTTTCTGATCACAGAAAAATTATTGCTAAAATCAGTTTCAGGAACAACGGAGCTAATTTCAATTTTTGTATTGACCTTCTCAACAAATTCTTTATTTCCAATAACTTGCCTATCTCGGACATCATCAAAATTAAAATCCTCAAGATCCTGTGGTCCTTTGAGTACAAACTCGTTAAACCGCTGCATTGATTTGGCCACATCACATGGGAACATTTCCAAAACAAATTTTTTGTCGAGGAAAGAACAGTTTTCCGTCATCATGTATATACGATGACTGCTCCAAGGATACTCGACAGGATTTTCGACTAAACGCGCTTCAATTGGATTTCTATGAATATATCGAACAAGATTTAAAGTGAATTCTACTTTATCATAAAGTACCGCTCCGTATGGTCCCTGAAAAACACGTCCGACTGAGCTATATTTTTTATGTACATATTGTGCATAGCTCTGCTGAATTCCCTGCATAATTTTAGATAAAGGAATCTCACAGGTCTCAATCGCAAGATGAATATGGTTGGACATGAGCGCATATGCATAAAGAAAAAATGGATAGCGATTGTAATAACGTTTTATACGATCCAAGTATACGGTGTAATCTTGTGTGTCCATAAATATCTTTTGTTTGTTATTCCCCCGAGCATAAACATGATAAAAAGCGCCCGGAAACTCAATTCGATGAGGTCTTGGCATTTTATTTCTCCTAAAAAGAAGACGTACAAAAACAGAAAAAATCGCACTATCAAAACTTATTCTTAAAATAGTTCATGTTTGGCAGGCCAGGCCCCGATCTCTTGAGCTTGACTTTTAGGGGGGAGTGAAGTAAGTTTTGTACGATAAACGATTGTAGATTTGACGATTAGTTCTCGAGGAGGTTTAGATGTTTTTTATTGGCCCCGTAGGTCCCACCGAGTTAATTCTCATCATCCTGATCATTGTCATCATCTTTGGCGCAAGAAAGCTTCCAGAGCTGGGTAAATCCATGGGAGAAGGCATCAAGAATTTTAAAAGATCAATCGCCTCGAAGGACAAAGACGAAGACAATCCCACCGATGAGCCTCATCCTCCTAAAAAGGACGAATGAAGCGTACAATCGAAAACCTGACTCATCAGCGCAAGAAAAAAGAAGAAGAGTTCACAAAAAAGCTCAAGGTATTAAAAAAAAAATCTGAGGACCTAAAAAAACTCCAGGACTCTTTTGATTCCCTGAACATCTCCTCACAGATAGAAGAGCTGTCTGTACAGCAGGGAAAAAACCGCCCCTTATTTTTTCTCTCAAAATCCTCAAAAGGGGAAAAACCCAATAAATTTCAAGGAGAGTCCATCACCACTCTCCTTTCCGGATTCCATCAAACTCTCGAGCAAAACATGATCCTCACTTCTGAGCTTGTGTCGACTCTCACTGATCTGATGGAAACACATACGTCTCTCATGGATGCCAAGGATAAAGAATGGGATGCACTGGGCAGTAATCATGTGGGCCAGATTTTCAAGAGCATGGAATGGCGAGTAAACGATTTAGCCGCCGCATACAAAGACGTCAACCTGCTCATGAAAAAATTTCTTCTTCTCAAAGAAAAACTCAACGAACTCCTCGCCACTCTCACGGACAACAAGATGCCCTCCCCTCGGCTCATCGAGGACGTGCTGCTCCCTCTCGAAGATTGGCAGTATGCCAGTTTCGAAAATAGGTATAGAGGTTCTGAAGACGAGGTCAAAAAACAGCTGGAAAACTATCTCGATTATTTCAGACAAGAAAAAAAAGTGCTGGATTTAGGCTGCGGCAGAGGAGAATTCCTCACTCTCCTGTCGGACAAAGGGATCACAGCCGAAGGCATCGATATCAACGAACAGATGATCGACATCTGCCGGGAAAAAGATTTAAACTGCTCGAAAGCCGACATATTGGATAAACTCACGGAATTTGAAGCCGGAAGTCTCGGAGGTGTTTTCTCTTCTCAGGTGATTGAGCACATGCCTCCAAATTACTTAAAAAGAGTCATCGACCTCGCTTTCCATAAACTCGCTCCTTCAAGTTACATCGTGCTTGAAACGGTCAACCCCACTTCCGTATTTGCTCTTGTTCAGATCTATTATCTGGATCTTTCCCACCAAAAACCTATCCACCCCCAGGCTCTCAGGTTCCTTCTAGAAAATGCCGGATTTGAGGATGTGGAGATCAAGCTCTCCTCCGAACTACAACAGGAAAAACTCCAAGAACTGCCCTCGGCAGATGAGGGGTCGACCATTTTGAATCGAAACGTCGACAAACTGAACAAGCTCCTCTATTCTGCTCCGAACTACGCCGCCATTGGGCAGAAAAAATAAAGGCTAACCAAATGCCACTGTATGCCGGTTTTGACTTAGGTGGAACTCAACTTAAGTACGGCCTTATTACAGACACCGGCCACACCGTCTATCACGGCAAAAAAGATTCCCCTCTAAAAATCATGGAGCTGATCCAACTCATAGAGAAAATTCTCAAGGATCTGAATGAAGGAGAAAAATTCTCTATTTCAGCCGTCGGATTTGGTTTTCCGGGAGTGCTCAACCAAAAGGAACAAAAGATTCATCAATCTCCGAACTATCCGGATATCGATCACTTCGACCTCGTACCTGCTCTCTCCCGCTTTATAAAAGTCCCATTTACAATCAACAACGATGCCAATATGGCCGCTTTTGGTGAATACAAAAAGGGAGCAGGACAAGGTGTCCACAGCATGGTCCTCCTCACCATTGGAACCGGATTAGGAACGGGAATCATCCTGGAAGGAAAGATCTGGCAGGGTGTATGCGGATTTGGCGGAGAGTTGGGCCATGCCGTCGTCAATTCCAATGGAGAACCCTGCAACTGCGGCAGCCGAGGGTGCTTAGAAACTGAAGTCTCGGCACCCAAGATTGTCAAAAACTACCACTCGCTCAACCAAGCGGAAAACATTACTGATGCGGTACAAGTATATGAAAAAGCCCTTGCCGGCGAAAAGACAGCCCAGGAGGCATTTGCGATGGCTGGCCGCTACTTGGGCATTGGTCTTTCCATCGCCATCAATCTCCTCAATCCTGAAAAAATTCTCCTCGGAGGAGGAGTTATGAAGGCCGGAGACTTCCTTGTCAAACCGGCCATCCAAGAAGCTCAAAAAAGATCGTTTAAAGCCGGATTCGACTGCTGCAGTATAGAAAGCGCCATTCTGGGCAATCAGGCCGGATTCATCGGTTCGGCTTATTATGCAAAAGAAAACGGAATTATAAATATTTAACGAATATATCGTTGGAGGAGGAAAAATTGATAAAGGACTCAGTCAAAGTCCTTATGGTGCTGTTACTCACCATAGGACTCACCTCTTTCGTCACCGCTCAAGGATTACTCTCCGGTTCAGTCAGCGGGAGAGTCGTCGACAGTGAAAGCTATGCAATTCCGGGTTGTTCGGTCACTCTCGAGGGCCCCAATCTGCAGGGTTTAATGACATTTGTCACATCGGACACCGGCTCCTTCCGCTTTCCTTCAGTCCCTCCAGGTGAAGGCTACCAGCTGACTTTTGATATGCCCGGATTCCAGGCCACAATCCGAAAAGACTTCAGAGTCAGCGTCGGGAAACGCACAACCATCAATATCACTCTTATCATGAGCACTCTGGAAGAAGTGGTAACCGTAACAGGCGAATCACCCACAATCGATATCATCACATCCAAAACTGCCGTTAATTACTCCAAATCCTTTATCTACAATATTCCCATGTCCCGTGACCTGTATGATATCTTGAACTCTGTACCAGGCTCAGTCTCTGAGAATGTAAGCTACAGACGAACAACCTATATTTCCGGCGGTACTGTCCGCGGCAACCAGTATGCGATCGATGGTGTGACAATTAACGATCCGGTAGCTATGTATCCTATGACAAATATCAGCATCGACGTCTTTGAAGAAGTCGAGATGGGTCTGTTCGGCCACTCTGCTGAAGTGGGCATCGCCGATGGAGGATTCATAAATATCGTGACCAAATCCGGTGGAAATGAATTCCACGGAGGAGGGACCGCCGAATACTACAGCGGTGCTCTGGTGGAAGATCTTCTCAGCCAAGTCGACCTCGAAGCCGTAGGACTCAGCGCTCCTTCCGGGTGGAATAATTGGAAAGATTTCTCTTTGTTTTTCGGCGGCCCTATCATCAAAAACAAAGTTTGGTTCTTTACAAACGGCCGCTATTTCACCTGGGAAAGAGATTTCAATCACATCATTTGGGATGATACTCAAGATATGGGGAAAAGGGTTTACACAATGGATCAAGCTCCCCACAAAGAGAAAGATTTTTTTGGAAAATTGACATTCCAGCTCGCCCCTCACATCCGCTTGATGACTGCTTTTAATCTGAGCTTGATCAAAGAGAATTTCTATACCAATCGCATCGATTCCAACCGGGATATAACGGCTACGACAACTTGGAACGGAGAAAAAGGACGTACTATCTCCGGGCAGGTAAACTGGGTACTCAACCAAAACCTATTTGTAGATATCCGAGTGGGCTACATCAGCCGCTTTTTTCCTATTCCCTTTAGCGAACATGCCATTCCACATTCACCTCAGTTCTATGACAGGTACTACGATATCTACAGAAATAATCCTAGGTTTGAAGAAACCTATCTCCGGAAACGATTTAATCCCAATATTACGGTCACGCTGTTCAAGGATAACCTCTTAGGTCTCTCTCATGAATTCAAGGCCGGGGCTGAATTCGAGGCCACGAGCGGAAAGTGGGATTGGTGGAGAAGAAATCCTTTTGGTATCAATTATTATAAAGGCGGTCCCTCCTATCCAACCTTGTCCGAACCTTATCGGCACACCATCTATTCCTTTATATGCGGGCCGATTGAGGGAAGCTCTGTCCAGGAAAATAGAATGAAACACATTGGGGCATTTCTCCAGGACAGCATCACAATTGGCGATAGACTCACACTGAATCTTGGCATCCGCTTCGACACATCAAAAGGTTCGTTTCCCGAACAAAACAAGGCTGCCTCCGCCGATCCTTATGGTTTACTTGCCACTCTAGGAGATTCTCCTTTCAGCAATTACTCTCTCCCAGAGATGGATGTTCTCACCTGGACTCACTTTTCTCCCAGAGTAGGATTTGCATATGATCTTTTTGGGGACGGCAAAACCAACGTCAAAGGATCCTGGTCCAGATACAATGAGTACTTGATGATCCAGTACTACTCGCTAGCCAATCCCAACTATCCAAATTCCGGCGAGTGGTACTGGTATGATGACAACCAGAACGGAACCATCGATCCGGTTGCCGATAGATTTGATCTGATTTACCTGCCTCCCGATCCTTTCACTTTTTCACTCGAAGGGGAAGTCGATCTCGATGCAACAGCTCCCTACACCGATGAACTTACACTTGGCGTAGATCGAGAAATGGCAAAAGACTTTAGCGTCACTCTCATCGCCATCTACAAACACAAGCAGAATATTTTCGAAGACGTAAATGACTATAGACTAGGAAAAGGCGATGCCTGGAAGGGTTATGCTGAAAACAGCCCCTTTTGGGAGAAAATCAACTTCGCCGATCCTGGTGACGACGGAATCTTCCAAACCGAAGATGACCTAGATTCCTATGCCTATGTTGAACTTGCCGATGCTCCTGATACCCATTATTTTTTGACAAATGTCGTTGGTTCCTACAGAAAATACATGGCCTTTCAGCTGCTCTTCAATAAAAGAATGTCCGACCGTTGGCAGCTTTTTGCCTCCTTTGTCTGGAGCAAGACCTGGGGCAACATCGGAGGAGATTACGGAGCCTCTTCAGGAGTCTCCGGAAGTTTCAATACACCTAACTCATTCGTCTTTTCTGATGGAAGATTAGGGCAGGACCGTCCGCTCAACATCAAAATTCAGAGTACAGTCATCCTTCCGTGGGACATCATTTTCAGCATCTACTTCAACCACAGGTCGGGAAGTCCATGGGCCAGATCTGTCACTGTTTATCTGCCTGACGATCCGACATATAAATGGGATGGAGATGTCTACACTGTTGCCACGGAGGAGATCGGCACACGCCGTTTTCCTTCTCTGACAACTCTCGATATCAGAATCGAAAAACGATTCCATGTAGGAAACAAACTCACTGTTGGCGGATACATCGACATTCTCAACGCCCTGGGAAGAAGCGGATACGGCATCTCGTCTAATCCCGGCGGATACATCGACTATTCAGCAGGCTGGGACCAACCCCCAATTTTTGAAAGATACTCCACCTACGGAGATGTCACGAGTGCCTATGGAAACAGGACCTTCAAATTCAGCCTGAGATTTACCTTTTAGAGTTGAGAGACATAGAAACCTCAACTCGTGAATAATTCATTTGATCTTAAAATCCATGATTTTTCTTAAATCTTCTCCCCCTGTCTGATTGACCAGGTAGGCAATGAGCCTGTTTCCCCCTTCACTAAGTGTATCCAGTTCATCGGTCAGAATAAAAGGAACCTTTATATCATACCGTTGTGCTTTGTGCTTCTTTAATTCGTCCTCTGTGGTTTCTACACTGTAGCTCTCCATGAACTCCCAAACAACCTCACCCTCAGAATTCTGTAGTTCAAGATGAAGATCCAGAGTGGTGACTAGCTTATCGTTTTTATCCGAAAACCAAATGCTCGCATAGGGGACCTGTATAAAAACGCTCCCTTCCACACGGCTTTCCTGGATAAGAGTCTTCTTCACTCTCCAGATAAAATTGTAAAATTTTTGCTCTCCCTGGATAGTCTGTTGAGAACGCGATTGAGCAAGATTCAGGGCATGCATATAGAGCAGATTGTATTCCCGCCCCCCGGACAGGTCATATGTAATGAGTTTAAACTGAGACGTACAGTTTTCATCAATAAAAGCGATGGGAAATCCCCCATAATACCAGGTTTCTCCACACTTCCCTTGAGGACCGCTGCCCATTGGATAAAAAATCTTGTCCATCGGAGGGCCAAAAAGAATATAGATCCGTCCTCGATCTGTCATCCAACCCGGCTTGGGTTCGGTCCTAAACATCTCGGTAGCCTTCTCGATTCTGTTAAAGTACTCCATTTTCAGCTCATTCTCTTCCGTCCCTGGATCGGGATCTCGCTGTTCCCAGAACTCTTCAATCCATGCTTTTTTATCGTCATTCGGAATCTCAAGAAAAACCCGCCTTTCCTTCTCCGAAATGAGATATCTGACTTTACTGATGAAATCGGCATCATCGGGATTAAGGTTTTTTTCCAAAACATAATACCGGCAGGAGGCTGCATTGAGGAGAACGCAGAAAATCAACAATAGGGATAGAGACGCTGCCAGTGAGTTCTTTGTCATCTTTTTTCCTTAATGGCCTTGATATTTTTTCGGATTTCAGGCTGTTCGGGATTCATCTCGAGAGATTTTTCCCAGGCAGCAAGTGCCTCTGATAATTGTCCCCATCTAAAATAGCACCCCCCTAAGGCATTCAAAACAAGAATGTTGACGCCAAATCGCTGGATAGCCTTGTCGAACACTTCAATGGCTTTACCGAATTCTCCCAATTCCTGATAGCTTCCTCCCAGCAGGACATGGACATCAAAGGCCGGTGATCCGGGAAGGTTTATGAGGGGTTCCAAAACCGGCAATATTTTAGCGTGCTCCTTTAGCTCCGCATAAATCCGCGACAGTCCTTCGGCAAACAACACATTGTCAGGCATTTTGCTGTAGGCATTTTCCAAGTATTGCAGGGCCTCTTCGAATTCACCGCTGTTAAAAAACTGTTGGCCAATCACGTAAGCATAGACAGGATCATCCGTCGCCGCCAAGAGTTGAGAATAAATCCATGGGCGGGCGATAGACTCAGCATGCGTGACATCAAATTCATCTGTTTCGAACAGGACCTCCTGTTTTTCGACCAAAAGAGCTACTCGAATCTCATAATGTGCTGGAAAAAACTCTTTGAGCGATACCTGCTCGACAAAATCAGGAACCTCTTTGTATTCGGATATCCGCTTAGTAAAAGCCTTGAATTCCTTTTCGTCTTTAAAAAAAGTGTATTTGAGCTCACTTTTGTTCCTCAACTCCTGGGACAATCCGTGTATCTGAAACGTCAACACCAGGTCATCCTGCATTAGGAACACTCTGTTCGAGTGAAAATAAATCTGATAGATTCCCATCTGGAAGGGACGGAGCCTTCTCTCGGGAGGCGGATTTTCTCTCTTCCTGTATCCCATTAGGATCTGGGTCATCTGCACGGAAGCGTCTTTCTCGCCTGGAATGAGAAGATCCCTTTCCAGCGAAGTGAATTCTTTGGAAACTTCGTTTTTAACAAGGATGGACACCTTGTACATACCGGGAATAAGGGGAAACATATCCCGGATACTGAGAGGCCTTTGGCTGACCTGCTGGATCTGCTCTTTATCGAATTCTAACTCGATATCTTTTTCAAACTGATGAATGGTTTTGCCGTCCAAATCCGCAACCACTCCGTTCAGCTTCAGCACGGTGTAGTATTTGTCCTCGAACTGGTTGACCGAGAGCCTTTCAGGTTCGATAGCATAATGAACAAAATAAATCCCGGAGGAGTCCTTTTTGATTTTAACCAGCGAATCGCTGTCGATATAATTGGCGGTGTACTCCACTTCGACAACATCTTTGTAATCGAGGAATTTCTGCGCATATTTATCCTTGACCACCCTTAAGGGAGTTGTCTCGATCCTCTGTAACAGAACATCCGATGTCATACTTGGGCGCCCCAAGATATTCTGCCCCTCTCCCGGAATTAAAGAGAGGGAAACATCAGCCAATTCAGGCTCGAACTCCTGAAGTCTCCGGTAAGCGGACAAATAATCCGTCTGGTCGCCAAAATAGGAGGTCAAAAGCGCCATGGGCCCGTCTTTTAATGGACTGTAGACACGATATTCCCCTACCCCACCCTGCTGATAAAAAACAAGGTTGAACCCGGGGGGAAGGCCTATGCTTGAGAGGCCTTGATAAAACCAGACTTCTGTGTTGCAAATCTGATTTTTCCCTTCAAACCGGAGGATGTCATTGGGAGCACCCAAAATGATATACATCCGCCCCCGATCTGTCCTCCAGCCTGCTTTGGGAGTGGCCCTGCCAAAATATTGATTGGCATAATTGATACGGCGGTTATGTTCTTTTCTGAGCTCATTTTCTCTATCGCCCTTTGAAGGATCACGTTGAGCCCAAAACGCCTCGATAAAAAGATCTCTTTCTCTGTCTGTCTGGAGCTGGAGAAAAACTTCTTCCTCAAGCGGAGCTATGATGTAAACGACTTCCTCCTCAAGCCACTTTGCGTACAGCTCAGGAAGATTGAGTTTTTTGTTCTTTTGCCGGGCAGTCCCTCCAGAGACCATCAGAAATACCAGGAGGAGAAGAACAAAAGCGGTTCTCTTATTCATGGGCATCTCTTCTCACTACTACGATAAAGGGAATAGAAAATAAATTCAATTCCTATGAGCGGGAAAATCACAAATCCAGGGATTGATAAGCAAGATGTCTGTTGAGGAGGGCATATGTCTGTGTTAATAGATGGTGCGGAAGGGGGGACTCGAACCCCCACAGCCACTAGGGCCATAAACTCCTGAGGCTTACGCGTCTACCAATTCCGCCACTTCCGCACTTATAAAATCTGAAACATATCTGAAAAGCATCGTGAACTAGAGCAGAAGTTATTCTAATGTGTTTCCACAAATTATTCAAGTTTGGGGCCTGGCTTTGAAAAAAATGGGGACAAAAAAAATGGGGACAGTCCCCATTTAATTGACAAAATTAATTGGGGACTGTCCCCATTTTTTTCATGCCCCAAACTTGACAAATTGGCGTATTGGCTCTATGTTTAAAGAGCGTGACAAATCCTTCCACTTGTCGGTTATTTCTTCAATATTCTTCCAAAAACCATACATCTATTCAGGTTATTTAAGGAGGCCACATGAAATTTTCCAGCCGGGAGCAAATCGAGTCTCTGGCTAAAGTAAAAAGTGAGAACTTTTTAACAACGTCTTTTTTCTTTAATTCCAATAAAAGTGGATTGAACAAAAAAGAAATTTCTCTCAACTTCAAGAACTTGCTTAGTGATGCAAGATCACAGATTGAAAGCATGAATTTGAACAAGGCAAAAAAAAATTCTCTTTCCCAAGATCTCAAACAGATTCAAAGACTCGTCGGAAAATCTCTCAATGCTAACCATTCTTCCGGATTGGCCGCATTTTCCTGCAAGGGAGAAGGATTCTGGCAGATT
>JAUWVG010000260.1 GCA_030617525.1 Candidatus Aminicenantota bacterium
CCGTGGATAATGAATGGAGGGTGTGACTTTTTTAAATGATCTTTAATTCCGGCTAAAATGGCTTCAGACGGATTGTGCGGAGTAGAAGGAATCTTTTTAACGAAGAGTTGGCCGTCGATAAAAAAAACAAAATCTGTAAATGTTCCACCCGTATCAATCCCAATCCTAATGTCTTTACACGCGAATTTGTATACCGGCATGAACTGGAAATATCGCTATTTGATGGCGATGGCTTCGATTTCGACCTTTACATCCTTTGGAAGGCGAGCGACTTGAACGGCTGCACGTGCGGGGTAGGGGGAATTAAAAAATTCTGCATAGACGCCGTTCATTTGAGTAAAATCGTCCATGTCCTTGAGAAAAACAGAACATTTCACAACGTTGTCAAAAGAGCTTCCTCCGGCTTCCAAAACGGCTTTCAAATTATTTAATACCAGGCGGGTTTGCTCTTCGATCGTTCCCATCAAAAGTTCCCCTGAGGCAGGGTCGATGGGAATCTGGCCTGAGGCAAAGATGAATCCATTAGCCTCGATTGCCTGAGAATACGGACCAATGGCCTTGGGAGCAAGTTCGGTTTTGATTTCATTTTTCATTGTTTTTGATCCTCTTTTACATAAGATTAGGCTAGGTCCGGCAAGAGCCAGACTTCCTAGCGCCAGCAGAGCTTGTCTTCTCTTCATGGTCAGCTCTCCTCTTCCAGCGAAAAAAGGGTTCTAGGATTCAAGGATTCCAGGGTTCTGGACCTCTTGAATTCATGACCCATTTTTTTATAATTCTTAAGCATTTTACTCGACTCCTTGACCTCTTTCTTCATAATTCTTAAGCAAGTCACTCGACCCCTTGAATCCTTGACCCCTTGAATCCTTGGGATCCTCCAAACTCTTTAGGAGATGATCCATATATTACAGCAATACTCGAATGGCAACGGGGTGGCTTTTTATCACTCTGGTTTCGCTCCTTGCTAGAACAGTAATTGTATACAATCCGGGTTGAAGTTTCCAGGAATATGAAAATTGTGTGTCTGTCTCAGATTCTTTTTTGCCGTTTATCCACCATTCCAGCTTGTCGAATTGAAATCCTTCCGGGACAGAAGCGATAAACTGGAGTTTCTGGTATCCGTGTCTCAAGATTGGATCAATTTTAAATACGTCCCCATTCCTGGGAAATGCGATAATCAGATCCACAGCCGGACGGTCCTCCTGTACGGATTTGGATTCTAATGGATTTTGAATTTGGTCCTGCCCATGAAGAGAGCATTTGGTTTTTGGCTCGGTTCCCGGAATGAATATTTCTGTCATGGATCCAGGGCAGTTCTTGTCGGCCAGATGTCCAGATACCGGACAAATATCGATTTCGATAATCCCCTCGATTTTTTCAAAAGCTTTTATTGATTTATTGTTTTCCAGTGTCAGCAAAATATCTCGAAAAAGAGGTCCGCATCCCGTCACTCCTGAGACATTCAACATCGGACGGCCATCGAAATTCCCTACCCAAACACCAACCGTATAGTTTGGTGTGTATCCAATCGTCCAGTTATCTCTAAAATCCTTGGATGTTCCGGTTTTGACAGCACAGGGAAAGGGCAGAGATAGGGATGAATTGTATCCAAAAGACGGGATTCGTGCGTCTTGATCAGACAGAATATGCGTCAAAATATAGGTGACTTGAGCGGAAAACACTTTTTGCGTCTTTCGGAGTCGTTGATCTAATATGGGAGTATTTTCGGAATCATAAACTTGAAGAATTGCTGTGGATTCCAGCCATTCTCCAGCTCTCGCCAATGAGGAGTAGGCTTGGACGAGTTCGAGGAGAGTGACTTCTCCATTTCCCAAAGTGAGACCAATCCCATAAAACCCTGGACCTTGACTTAAGCTGTTAAATCCCATGTCCTTAAGTTGATAGTACAGTGCTTCGGGGCCAAGAGATTCGAGGACGCGGACAGCGGGAACGTTGTAAGAGCAAGCCAGGGCCGTTCTTAATCTTACAGGGCCATGAAATTTGTTGTCGTAATTTCTAGGCCTGTATGCTCCTTTTGGGGTTGAATATTGAACTGGGCTGTCATCAATTATTTCTGCGGCTGTCATTCCCCTTTCCAATGCCAATCCGTAGGTGAAAGGCTTGAGTGCCGAACCAGGCTGGCGAAGAGATAAGGCGCCATTGACCTGGCCATCATCTTGACTGGCGAAAAAATCCTTGGAGCCGACCATGCTCAGAATTTCACCGGAAGAATTATCTAAAACAACTGCTGAAGCATTGGTGATTCCCTTATCCTTTAAGGCGTAAACATGATTTTTAACCAGCATTTCAATTTTTCTCTGAAGAGAATAATCGCATGTCGATCGGATAGAGCTCATCTTTTGTTTCTCTTTAGAGGAATACTGGCTGAGAATGAAATCACAGAAATGGGGGGCTCTAAACTTTTTTGATTTTGGAATCATCTTCAGCTGTTCATTCAGACTCCGATTGAGTTTTGGGAGATCCACAAATCCCAAGGCATACATTTGATGGAGGATCAATTGCTGTCTCTGAACAGAAAGATGAAGTGCAGAATAGGGATTAAGGACAGAAGGAGATCGAGGAATTCCAGCAAGGAACGCCGATTCGGCCAGGCTGAGCAACTCTGCTGATTTGTCGAAGTAGAGTTGAGCTGCAGCTTCGATGCCATAGGCCTGGTTTCCATAGCTGATGCGGTTCAAGTATTGTTCAAGAATATCTTTTTTTGACAGAGTGTTCTCGAGACGCAAGGCCAACCAGGCTTCAGCTGTCTTGAAAAATATATTTCTCCGAAAATGATAGATGTTCCTAATGAGCTGCTGAGAGATAGTCGAGGCTCCTGAAACGATGTGTCCAGACTTGAGATTCTGGAGGGCTGCCCGGGCAATTGCGGGAATGCTGATTCCTCGATGCCGGAAAAACCGCCGGTCCTCGGCTGCAATTGTGGCCTTAACGAGATTGGTCGAAACCTCTTCAAATTTCACCCATCGGCATCGCCCTCCCTTGTCCGATAAAACCTCTCTCAGAAGATTATCTTCTCTATCCAAAATACGCAAAGAGAGGAGGGGGGCAGGATTGAGTTTTTGTTTTGGAATAGGGAGATGAAGAGAAAACATAAAGAGGAGGCAGAGCGCCAGAGAACTCAAAACGATCTTTTTTTTCATGAATGTATTATTTTAGGTTCAGCTCCTGATTAGTTGATGCATTTTATGCAAAGGATTCGAGGGTTCTAGGATTCAAGTGTTTTTTTTTGAGATTTAATAAATTTTTCACTCGAATCCCTGAATCCTTGACCCCTTGAATCCTTTTTTATTTTTCATTTTACTTCGATTGTGAGTTCTGAACTTCGTCCAAAAACTTCAGGAGAGTACATTTCTTCAATTTTGGTGCCCGGGGCTTGGAAAAATCCCGGTGTCAAGGCTCTGGCCAAATAACGGTGAGTGTGTATTCCCGGAAGCAATGAGTCGGCAAAGAGCAGGATTCTGTCATCATGCATTTCGATGTGGTTAAAACCGCGCCACCATCTGGGCCCCTGCCTCTCTGAATCCATTTGACCTAGTCTGCGCTGCTGTTCTTCACTCTCTGTCAAAAATGTCGGATTTACGGCTTCCAGACCGGCCGGGAGAGGATCATTCACAACAATGAAGAGGGCCTCTCTCGGAACAATGATTTGAAGAGAAACCACTACGAGTGATCCTGCTGGTACTGATGAAAGGGGCCGTCCATCCATTGATGTGATCTCTTTGTAAATCGTAAAGCCCTCGTCACGTGCTGACAGCTGTTTTTGAGGAGCGTAGGTCAAACGTGTTTCATAGAAGAGTGTTCCTTGTCCATCTAAAAAAATTCCCAATGGTATTGTGCTGCCCGGATAAAATTGACTCAAAGATATTTCCGCTTTCTCAATATCTTGTATGGGGTCTTTAAAAGCGACCTTCATGAGTTCTTTATCGGCCAAGGAAACGTCGAGCTTAAAATCGGGATGAACGTCTTCATATTTTTTGTAATATTCATTGAGGGCGTAGAATACATAAAAGTTCTCCTGAGTGGTGGCCCAATTTCCTGCTTTTCTCCGTTGGACCAGCCAGTTGGCGATTTGAGAGACAAAGGGATTATCCGAACCAACTGAAATCATGCTTTGGAGAATGACGGCTGTTGTTCTTAGATTTGACGAATAAATCCAGGGATCGACTCGTCCTTTTTCTTCCTCAAAATGAGCTTCAGTGGGACTGATCTTTATTTTGTTCAGCAGATCCTGAAGTAAAGAATTTTGTGCTGCTAAAGAACCGGTGCCCTTATGTAAGGCTTTCAGGAGGAAAGTCTTACCTAACAGAGAAAGCTTGTCTTTTTCTGTATATAGATTTTCTGCAAGGGCAGGTTCGGGCGAATTGAGAAGGGCCAGACAGTAGAGAGCAAACGACTTGATTGTTGCCCAGCTAACTTCGGAATAAGGATAACTTGAGCGGTCGAGTCTTTCCTTGACCAGGTTTCTTAAATAGTTAGCCACTTGATCCAGCCTTTGTCTGTCGACAATATAGTCCGCTTGCCGGGCTTGTATAAGGGCAAAAGCGGCAAAACAGGAATTAAAGGCACTGTCTTTAAGAGATTCAGGCCAAAGGCCAAAACCGCCATTTGGTCTTTGGAAGGAATAGATGTCTTTAATCCCCTTCTGCAC
>JAUWVG010000491.1 GCA_030617525.1 Candidatus Aminicenantota bacterium
AACCCGAAGAATACACGCTGAAAGCCATCTATGTTTCTTCTGATGGAAAGAGTGAAGAAGACGTTCAAGCCAAGAAACAGGAGATTGATGAAAAAATTGCTGCGGGAGAAGACCTGTCGATTCTTGCAACTCAGTATGGAGTGGGACCGGAAAAGGATACTCAAGGGGATTTAGGGAGCTTTATTAAAGGACAGATGCTCCCCAACATGGAGCAGGCTGTAGAAGGGCTGGAAAATGGAGACCTGACGAGCTGGCTCGAGATGTCAAACGGTTGGTATCTGCTGCGCCTTGAAGAAAAAAAAGAAAGCCGAATTAAGGCATTTGAGGAAGTCCGGGATGAAATATGGTCAACGATTTTTAACGAAAAAAATGAAACGGGGATACGGAAATATCTTGAAGAACTCAAGAACCGGAGCTTTATCAAAATCCTTATTCCGAATCCTTTAGATCACAAATAAATTAATTGGGGACAGGCCCCACTTTTTCATCGAAAAAGTGGGGCCTGTCCCCAATTAATTTATGGGAGGCAGATTGCAGCGGCAAAGGCAGTCGTCCAGACGTCCTTCTTCCCAACAGCGTTTTGGGTGATATTGTCTGTTTTGACCATAATGTTTTCGGATATTTGGTAAAGACTTTTGTCTTCATTCCATATCTCATTTAGGTCGAAGTTTTTACCGAGGGTCGTGGCCAGCATATAGGCTGCGAGATCTTCTGCGTACTGACCTGCCTCTTCTTTACTCTGGCCGAAACTGTGGTGTTCTGACAAGTATCCATAGTGGACGGGATTGTTTGGGATGGCCAGACCTACAGACGCCGAAAGGACTCTCTGAGGCTCATCCGTAGCATTTTCACTCATCACAAGGAATATGATTTGACCTGGTTTGAGGAATTTTAATCCCTCTTCTCTTGGAATGAGTTCACAATGCGGAGGGAAAATGCTGGAGATTTTAACGAGATTGTAAGGTGCGATGCCAGCCTGCCTCAAGGCCATCTCAAAACTGGCCAGTTTTTCTTTATGTTGACCCACTCCTTGGGTGAGAAAGATTTTTGAGGGGACAAAGCCTGTCATAGATTCCTTTAAGCCGTGCTATTTTATATCGTCCTTCTTTTCCTCTGGAACTTTTTTGCCGACAGGTTCCGGCTCTTTAAAATCAATCTTGCGAGAAACATCCCATTCTCCAAGCGTGATAAATTGTGAGCCTTTAGACTGAGCGAACAATTTGACTTTCACGAGCTTCCACCGGGAATTTTTTTCAAACGTAGCTAGGCTATATCCCTCCACCCCATAATTACTTTTAAGAAAAATCGTGTCGCTTATTTCTCCAGGTTCAACAGGGACGTTCCGGATAGCGGCTAAAAACGAATCTCCCAAATTTTCGTAGTCATCTAAAAAGCGAAAATTCGCGTTAAAATTTACATACCTCAGGGGTTTTTCTGTCAAGTTTTTAATTCTAAAAGAAATGGCGGGAACAAGTATGAGTTTTGGCGGCCAGGGCTGATAGTATTTATCAACCCATTTTGTTTCCACATCCATGACTTCGATTGATGCCTCGAGCTCTTCAGGAGTGAGTGTTCTCATTACTCCTGTTTTATTAAAAATGAATGCCATGAGGAGTGCGATGAGAGCAAAAATTAAAGCGACACCAAATCTTTTCATCATTCCTCCTTAAAACAGGCTAAATTTAAATATAATGGATACTCCGATATTATGCAATCAGAAATTGGTCGAGTATTTACCATTGATACCTTCCTTTATCTTTAAACGTTTGGAAGTTAGAAAGTGTTTAGCTTTGCATTTTTGTTTCGATTTGTTTAACTTGAAGACATGAAGGAAAAAATTTTGCGTGGAAACCTCTATGCTGGTATTTTTATGCTTCTTTTTGCCACTTTCCTTCTCATGGTCAACAATCCTTTCATGAAAACATGGTATTACATCTTTGCATGGTGGTCGTTTATCCTAATCCTTGACAGTGTTAATTTTCGGTCCGACGGGATCTCTCCTCTTTCGGAAAGTCTGTACAAATTTTTATTTATGGCATTTATTTCAGTCTGTGCCTGGTTGATATTTGAGCTGTTTAACTTGAGATTAAGGAACTGGACTTATGTTGAGCTTCCTCAAGGTATTTTCCCACGTTGGCTGGGATATTTTCTCGCTTTTGCCACGGTTATTCCAGCCTTAAAAGAGCTATCCTTGTTATTCCAGAGATATTTTAGACTTTGGCCGCCCAAATTGTTTCAGGTGCGGCCATCCAAATTTCTGCTTTCTGGAAGTATTTTTTTCGGAGTCTTAAGTATTGGAGCAGCTCTTGTTTGGCCGAGCCTTTGCTTTCCTTTGGTTTGGTTGGGTTTATATTTTTTTATCGAACCTCTAAATTATCGACTGAAAGCTGTCACCCTGCTGGCTGATATCGAAAGGCGAGACTGGGGAAATTTCTGGGCCTGGATTCTTTCCGGACTGACGGCAGGAATCCTCTGGGAATTTTGGAATTTTTGGGCCGGATCTCATTGGGAATATTCTCTACCCTATCTCGATTTTTGGCATGTTTTCCAGATGCCCGTTTTTGGATATCTGGGATTTCTCCCCTTCGCCCTGGAGATATTTGCCATTTGGAACCTGGCCCTAGCCGTCCAAAAAAGAGTAAAAAAGTCCGTCACGCTGTCA
>JAUWVG010000092.1 GCA_030617525.1 Candidatus Aminicenantota bacterium
ACGATGTCTTATCACGATCTGGTCCGCGGCCACCTGTCTTTTGATCTCAATCTTATAGGTGATCCTGTTTTGGTGCGTTCTAACGGACGTCCCGCCTACAATTATGTCGTTGTTATCGATGATGCATTGATGCAAATCACGCATATCATAAGAGGCGAAGATCACATTTCCAATACTCCGCGACAGCTCCTTACTTATGAAGCCCTGTCCCTAACTCCACCACAGTTTGCCCACCTGTCAATGGTCATGGGCCGGGATAACGCCCGGCTGAGCAAACGTCACGGGGCGACGGCTGTAGATCAGTTTGATAAAGATGGTATTCTTCCTGAGGCCCTTTTTAATTACTTGGCTCTGCTGGGATGGTCTCATCCAGAAGAGAAAGAGATATTAACGAAACCAGAATTGGTAAAGACATTCAATCTGAAACACGTCAGCCGCTCTGCGGCCATTTTTGATTATGATAAGCTCCACTGGCTGAACCGTCAGCATATGAAGGTTCTTTCTCCTCGAGAAAAAGCGGAGAAGGCCTATCCTCACTTGAAAGCCGCGGGTTTTGTGCCGAAGGAGATGTCGGGTGAATTCTGGGCTTGGCTTGGGGATGCAGTTGAGGATTTGATTGAAGGGGCCGATCGGTTTGCCGATCTTCCCGAAAAATTTTTTCCGTTTTTTGATTTTAACCTCACGGGGATGGAGGCCGCGGCTAAAGAGATTCTAAAATCTGAGTGCGGGCGAAAAGTCGTCACACTTTTGGGCGCAAAAATTGCCCATGCTGAACAATTCAATTACGATATTTTTGCCTCTTTTGCCCAGGAGATCAAGGATGAGACGGGCTGCAAGGGGAAAGATCTTTTTCATCCTCTCCGGATTGCCCTCACCGCCCGCGTTTCAGGGTTGAAACTGGATCGGTTCATTCCTCTGATCGAAGAAGGGGCTCGATTGGCATTCCCGAAGCCGATAAAAAACTGTACTCAACGTGTGTTTGATATCCTTGATTTTATGGGATAGATGGGAAAAATCAGCCGCCTCAACCCGCTCCTCGAAGCTTTGAAGGCTCCCTCCTGCCGCATCCAAAAGATTCTTTTTCAAAAAGATTCAGCAAAGAGAAAAGTCGGGGACATTATTATCCAGGCCAAATCCAGAGGGATTCCTTGTTCTTTTGTCTCAAAAGAGACGCTGGATAAGATGGATCCCCATCATCAGGGAATGGTCGCCACTGTTGCCGGAAAGAAAATGTCTTCATTCGAAGAGATTGTGACCTCTGCGGATATCCCTTTTTTTGTTCTGGTGGATGGAGTAGAAGATCCTCATAACTTGGGTGCGATTATCAGAACCGCAGAGGGAGCAGGAGTGAATGGGATTTTCATCCCGGAGAGACGGGCGGTGGGGCTTACAGAGACTGTTTCTCTTGTGTCGGCGGGGGCCGTTGAACACATCAGAATATCACAGGTGAAAAACATGGCCCGCACCATGGACGAGCTGAGAAAAAAAGACATTTGGTTGGTGGGGGCCGAAGGAGGAAGCCAGAAAAATTGGTTCGAATTTGACTACACTCTGCCTGTCGGGCTCGTTTTTGGTTCAGAAGGAAAGGGCTTGCGCCGCCTCATTCGTAATAAGTGTGATGACATCCTATCTCTCCCTCTTTTTGGCCAAGTGTCATCTCTCAATGTAGCGGCGGCGGCCGCTGTGTTCCTCTACGAGGTCGTTCGCCAAAGAAGGGCAAAATAGTATTGAATAAATCTTTGATTCAAATCGTAGTAGTTTTAGAAAAGAGAAAGAAATGCTGCATGAAACGACCGTACAAAATTCCCGGATTGCTCAAAGTGTCAGGTGGACGAGAGTGAACAGCCCGGTGCTCACGGAAACTGAAATTCTTGTCTTGGTCAAAAAGGGAGATGCGAAGGCCTACCAGGTTATCGTCCAGAAGTACATGCAGACGGCCTATTATATTGCCCTGGGATTTGTGCACAACCATCAAGATGCTCTCGACCTGTCCCAGGATTCTTTTATTAAAGCGTTCCGTAAAATAAAGAGCTTTGATACGGGCCGCCCTTTTTTCCCCTGGTTTTACCGGATATTGAAGAATCTCTGTATCGATCACTTCAAACGTGTTCGTCGTCGCAATGAAATTCCATTAGAGGAAAGCACCTTCCTTACTCAAGAGAAAGAGGACAAGGAAATGAAAGCAGCCCTATGGCAGGGGATTGATAAACTTACGATTGAACATAAAGAAATCATTATCCTCCGTTATTTTCGGGAATATTCCTATCAGGAGATTGCCGAAATCACTGGCAAGCCTATTGGGACAGTGATGTCCTCTCTTCACTATGCAAAAAAAAAGCTTAAAGAGGTTGCCGGAAAATATTTAGGTTTTGCGAAGGATTAACCCTATGGATCATCAACATCTAAAAGAGCTCATATCTTCCTATCATGATGGAGGCCTGTCTTCTGAGCAGAAGCGAGCGGTGGAAGCGCATATCCAGACCTGTGCGGAATGCCGGAAAGAATGGGAGGACATGAAAAAACTTGAGGAGGCCATGAAGACAATGGAATTAAAGAAACCAAAGCCCGAAGTGTGGAAAATGTACGGGGCTTCCGTTTACAACCGTCTTGAAAAGAGAATAGGATGGATTTTGTTTTCCGTTGGTGCTATGATTCTTCTTTTCTATGGCGGATATGAAATGGTCAAAAGCATCGTTCAAGATGCGGCCACTCCCCTCCTTTTAAAGGTAGGGATTCTGGCTCTTTTAGGAGGATTTGTCATCCTGCTGATCTCGGTCTTGAGGGAACGGCTCTTTGTCCGCCAAAGAGAACGGTACAAGGAGGTTGAGAAATGATTATATTGACCACAGATTTTGTTCCTGGAAAAACGATCGTAAAAACCGTGGGCCTGGTTCGTGGGAACACCATCCGGGCGCGAAATGTCGGCCGTGATATTTTGGCCTTTTTCAGAAATATAGTTGGTGGAGAAATCAGAGATTACACCAAGATGATGGCGGAATCCCGTGAGCAGGCTCTAGACCGGATGGTGGAAGAAGCCGAAAGCCTTGGAGCCAATGCCATCATAAACATGCGTATAACGACATCGATGATCATGCAGAGTGCTTCCGAGATTTTAGCCTACGGGACAGCCGTTATTGTCGAGTGATTCAATATAAGAAAGGGCCTGCGGCTCTTCATTTTCGCATCCTGATTATTTTTGTCCTATTTCTCTTCTTGTCTTCATTTCCGCTACAGAGTCAACGCGTAAGGACGGTCGAAAGAGGGGACATGTCTGTATATTTCATGGGAGAAAAAGTCGGCTATGAGGAGTATGTTTGGGAGGAGAACGGACAGGGATATCTTCTCTCTGTTAAAGGCCGCATGACCAAACCTGTTGCCATTGAAGTGGAGAGCATGAGAATTGAGCTGGACAAGAGTTTTATTCCACGTCGATATTTTTTTAGAGGTTCCATGGGTGGAGTCCAACAGGAAGTCTCGAGTGTCCTTTCTGAGGGCACCGTCGTGAACACCATTCTTGTGAACGGGCAGAAACAGAGGCTGCAGAGCAATATCAAACGGGATGCCTTCCTCCTCCCTAATCCCTTATTTTCGCCGTATCTTGTGGTGGCTAAAAAATATGGGTGCACAATGGGTGAGAAAAAAAATTTGTCCGCCTACATCATCCCTCAGCTCGAAACGCCCTTCACCCTTGAGCCCAGTGAGGAAGATCCCTGTCTTCTTCTCATGCAGATCAATGGCATCCAGATTGAACTTGAAACGAACGAATATGGGCAATTAATAATCCTCCAGATTCCTGCCCAAAACCTCAGAGTGACAAACAGCATCTTTTTGTCTAATTGACGTCCATCTTTGTGCTCATCTTGCTTCGCTGGGTTTTTTCCTATAAAATAAGCGCATATTTGACGCTGTCCCCCTTGTATTATCATGGAAGAACAGAAGGATTATTATCAGCTTGAAAAAAACATCCTGCTCCTTAAACAGGAGATTGATGAAGTGCGTGCCAGTGAACCGCCGGATCGACGAGAGAGGATTTCTCGTCTCCGAGAACAAATTGCCTTGGAGTGGGAAGGCCTTAAACCAAACCTAACCTCCCTGAATATCGTACAGATTGCCCGTCACCCTCAGAGGCCCTATACCTTGGATTATTTGGAGTATCTCACCGATGATTTTTTGGAATTTCACGGTGACCGCCGGGCTGGGGATGACCCTGCTATTGTGGCTGGATTTGGATTCTATCGAAGACGGACAGTGGCATTTATCGGACACCAGAAGGGGCGGACGACACGGGATCGCATCGCAAGAAATTTTGGCCAACCCAATCCAGAAGGGTATCGCAAGGCCCTGCGGATCATGAAGCTGGCTGAAAAATTTGGTTTTCCTATCGTCACCATGATCGATACTCCCGGAGCCTATCCTGGAATCCAGGCCGAAGAACGCGGGCAGGCTGAAGCGATAGCCTTCAACTTAAAAGAAATTGCAAAACTCAAGGTTCCCGTGGTCAATATTGTTATTGGAGAGGGAGGGAGCGGAGGTGCGCTGGCTGTTGGAGTTGGGGATGCCATCCTGATCCTTGAAAACTCTTTTTATTCAGTGATATCTCCTGAAGGCTGTGCAGCAATTCTCTGGAAGGATCAAGGAGCTATCGCGCAGGCTGCTGAGAATTTAAAATTTCTTCCGCACAATTTGCTTGAATTTGGAATTGTGGACAAGATCATCCCTGAACCGCCAGGCGGCGCCCATCTCGATTACGATGTCATATTTAAAAATGTTGATAAACAGTTGAACCAGACACTCAAGCGGCTCGAACAAAAAACACCTGAAAAAAGAATCGAGGAACGGTATTTGAAGTTCAGAAAGATCGGAATTTTTCAGGAAAAATGACGGATAAATACAAACCCAAACACATTCCGTCTATCAAGGGCACAAAAGATATCCTCCCTGATGAAGCCAGAAAATGGCAGAAAGTTGAAGCCTCCGCAAAAAGAATCTTTGAATTATATGGATACAGGGAAATCCGCACTCCGGTCTTTGAAGCCACTGAATTGTTTGAGAAAGGAACGGGGGAGACTTCTGATATTGTCATCAAGGAGATGTACACGTTTACGGACAAGGGGGGGCGCTCGCTCACCCTAAGACCTGAATACACACCCTCAGTTGTGAGGGCCATCATCGAAAACCGGTTGAATCTCAAGCCCCAGCCTATGAGGTTTTATTTTATGGGGCCCATGTTTCGATACGATAAACCCCAGAAAGGCCGCTACCGTCAGTTTCATCAGATCGATATCGAAGTGTTCGGCGAAGAAGATCCCGCCATCGATGCAGAAATTGTTCAAATGGCGGATTTTTTCCTTAAGAATCTGAAGGTCAAGGACACAAAGATTGTCGTCAATTCCGTCGGCTGCAAAGAATGCCGGCCCTCTTATCTGAAAAAGCTGAAGGCGGCGGCCGAAAAAGAAAAAAGACGGCTCTGCGAAAACTGCCGGAGAAAAATGGCCACAAATCCGCTCCGGATATTCGACTGTAAAATTGAGGGCTGCCGGGACACCGCCAAGAATTTTCCAAAAATTACAGACAGTCTCTGTGTTGAATGTGAGACTCATTTCCACCAGTTCTGTTCTTTTTTGGATTTATTCGGAATCACATATGAGATCGATCCCCGCCTTGTCCGCGGGATTGATTACTACACCAAGACGACTTTTGAAATTGTGACATCTAAGCTGGGAGCTCAGGATGCTATTCTTGGCGGCGGCCGGTATGATGAGATGATGAAGGATTTTGGAGGCCCCGATATCTGTGGTATCGGATTTGCAATGGGGATGGAAAGACTGTTGGACATCGTGCCGGGTGAAGAAGACAAACAGGAATTTGTGTATGTCGTTTGCATGGGAGAGGAGGCCAAAGGAGCCGGGATGAAACTGGCCAAGCGCATGCGGGAAGCGGGGAGAGAGACGCTGATTGAGTACAGAGAGCGGAGTTTGAAGAACCAGATGGCAAGAGCCAATAAGCTCGAGGCTTCCTGGGTGCTAATTGTGGGTGAGGATGAAGTAAAAAGAGGCAAATACCAGCTCAAGAACATGAAATCGGGAGAACAGATTGAAGAGGCCGAAGAGAACATCCTCAAAATCATCAGAGATAAAAGTTTTTGAAATTAATCCCTCTCTTTTCAAGGACGAAAAAATGAATTCTAAAACTCAATCCGAAAGGAAAAGAACTGTCTTCTGCGGCCAGCTCAGGAAAAGCCATGTCGGACACGATGTAACCCTCTTTGGATGGGTATACAAACAGAGAGATATGGGGAACCTGGTTTTTATCGATCTCTGGGATAGAGAAGGTATTGTTCAGGTTGTTGTGACATTTAAGGACAAGACACTGCTTGATTTGGCCAAAGATCTTAAGATGGGATATGTCATTTGGGTTAGTGGTAAAGTCAGGAAAAGAGAAGACAATATGCGGAATCCCGACCTTCCCACTGGAGAGGTGGAAGTGGAGGCAAAAGATCTTTCGATTCTCAATTCGTCCGCCATCGCCCCTTTTGTTGTGGCTGATCCTCCTCAGGCATCGGAAGAACTCAGGCTCAAATACAGGTATTTGGACCTGCGCCGGAATTCCATGCAGCACAATTTTAAGCTCCGTCATCAAGCGGCACTTAAAACTCGTAATTTTTTGAGCGCAAATGGTTTTTATGAAATCGAAACGCCATTCTTGACAAAATCGACACCGGAAGGAGCTCGAGATTATCTTGTGCCCAGCCGCGAATACAAAGGCCGGTTTTTCGCGCTTCCCCAATCTCCTCAAATATTCAAACAGATTCTGATGATTTCTGGTTTTGAACGCTATTTCCAGATTGTCCGGTGTTTTCGTGACGAGGATTTAAGAGCGGACCGGCAGCCTGAGTTCACACAGATCGATATCGAAGCGAGCTTTATCACTCGTGAAGACATCTTTTCTCTCAATGAAGCGTTAATGGTTGAATTGTTCCAGATTATCGGGATTGAAGTGGAGCACCCCTTTCCACGCCTCTCCTATGAGGAGAGCATGGACAGATATGGAAGTGATAAGCCGGATTTACGTGCAAAGATCGAAATTCTGGATCTTACAAGCATTGGAAAGGATCTGGATTCTGATATTTTGAAAATGGCGATCGATTCAGGTGGAGTCATCAAGGCCATTGTTCTTGAAGGTGCAGGGGATTATTCTCGCAGCCAGCTGGACAAACTGAATACAAAGGCAAGAGAACGGGGTGGCAAGGGTGTAATCTGGATTAAAAAAACAGATGAATTTAAATCATCATTAAGGCTTCCTCAGGGACAGATCCAGACCGTTTGGGAGCACTGTGAAGCAAGAGAAATGGATTTGGTCCTCCTGGTTGCAGATGAAAAACGACGGGCTCAGGAGCTGTTGGGAAGTTTCCGGGCAGATTTTATTTACAACCTCGATAAAAAAGAGCAGGCCTACAAATTTGTTTGGGTGACGGATTTTCCTCTTTTTGAGTGGAGCGAAGACGAAGGCCGCCTTGTCTCCATGCACCATCCCTTCACTGCTCCCCGTGAAGAGGATTTAGGATTCCTGGAAGAGGATCCACGGCGAGTCAAGGCCCAGGCCTATGACCTTGTGCTCAACGGCACAGAAA
>JAUWVG010000464.1 GCA_030617525.1 Candidatus Aminicenantota bacterium
TCCGGGATGGACTATCTGACTGATATTGAAAACCCTCAAAAAATCCACATATTTCTTGCCGTCGGGATCATTACTCTCATCATAGGTTGTATCAATTTCATCAACATGACCACAGCCCGATCCTCTATCCGGATGTTGGAAGTGGGGTTGCGAAAGACTCTGGGAGCGCAGAAAATCCATTTGATCCGGCAGTTTATAAGCGAGACCTATATGTTTTTCCTGCCTTCCTTTCTGGCTGCCATTTTTTTGGCCTTTCTCTTTCTTCCGGTTTTCAATCGTTATATTGGCCGTGAGATTGAATATTTGTCTTTTCTGGATCCGATATTTTTAATCGTCCTATTGGGAACAGTTTTTGCTGTCGGGTTGATTTGTGGAATCATCGCAGCCTCCTTTCTGACATCGGGTAATCCCGTTGATTCTGTCAGAAACAGAAGCTGTGCAAGTGTCAAAGGAACAAAATTCCGGAATGTACTGGTTGTTTTTCAGTTTTCAATTTGTGTTGTGCTTCTTTTGATCACCCTTACCGTCTCCCGTCAGATGCATTACATCAGTTCCATGGATCTCGGATACAGTAAAAACAATGTTTTGGCAGTTTTAACAACCGAGATAAGACCAGGATATTTCGACGCTTTTAAAAACGACCTGGAGCAGCACTCTGCCGTTACAGAAATAGTGGAAACAGGTTTCCAGCCTACAACAGGAAGAGTCATGCTTCCTGCAACATTTCAAGGAGAAGGCGGAGAACAGGAAACAACAAAAATGGGAATCGGGAGAATAAGTCCCAGCACTCTAGGCTTTCTCAATATTCCTCTGGTTTCAGGGAGGGATTTTTCTTCTCTTCACACAACTGACATAGACTCAAGCGCCATTATAAATGAAACGGCAGCACGCAGGTTTGGTTGGGAAGACCCTGTAGACAAGACATTTTTTTTACGCAAAAAGGAATTGAGGATTATCGGTGTTGTAAAAGATTTTCACTTCCGGTCTTTACATACAACAATTGCACCGTTTGTCTTTACGCTTGCCTCCCCTGATAGTTATATCTATCTTATGATGAAAATCGATTCCCTAAAAACACGGCCATTTTTAGCTTTTCTGGATAATAAATATAAAGAATACAGCAATAACAGCCAGCCCCTCACCTACTTTTTCCTCGACGACAAACTGGCTGCTAAATACAGAAAGGAAGAGCGATTCAATTCCGTCTTCTATTATTTCAGCGGTTTTACTGTTTTTATTGCCTGTTTGGGACTATTTGGACTGGCTGCCTTTACGGCTGATAGAAAAACAAAAGAAATCGGAATTCGGAAAGTACTAGGTGCAAACACAGCGAGTCTCATTAAACTGCTAAGCTGGGAGTTTGTCCGCTGGGTGGTCTTGGCCAATATAATAGGCTGGCCTATCGCCTATTATTTCATTTGGCATTGGCTGCAGGGTTTCGCCTATCGGACCAATATATCTGTGTGGTTATTTTTTACGGCTGCGGCTGTCTCCATTTCCATTGCGATATTCACAGTTATTGGCCAGTCTTTAAGGGCAGTACGGAAAAATCCGGCTGCTTCCTTACGGACCGATTGAGACAGGATACTCCGTTAAGAAAATACCTCTCCCCTACCGAACTTTCTCATGGTCTTATTCTATCTTAACCATTCATTTATTTGACAACGGCCCTTCAATAAAATAATTTACTATACAAAGGGAATTTGCAAATGGATAAAGAACTCCTTGAGTCCTGGAAGGAAATCTCTGCCTATCTCAATCGGAATATCCGTACCTGCCAGTATTGGGAGAAGAAACATAGTCTTCCTATCCATAGACTCGAGGACTCGCCAAAAGCACGAGTGTTCGCCTATAAGAAAGAACTGGACCGCTGGATGAAGGAAAAGCTGCATAGGGTCGAGCAAAAAAACAAACTCCCGTTCACTTTAGTCTTGGTTTTGCTGTCTCTTGCGATTATTTTCGTGATCACTTTTTTTGTTTTCCATGAAAAAAAAGCCGCTCCACCTTCCTCTATAAAACCATCTGTTGTGATTATGCCGTTTGACAACGATTCTGGAGATGATAATTTGGAACATTACAGAGAAGGTCTATCTGATATGTTGATTACAGACCTGTCACAATCCAGACATGTCTTTGTTTTTCCTAGAGATCAGATTTTATCGATTCTTTTTGAACTAGATCTCCATGAGGCACGGACCTTCTCTTCAGAGGATTTAAGAAATGTTGCTCAAAACCTAAATGCAACGCATATTATTCAGAGTAGCTATATTAGAATTGGAGAGATCTTCAGGATCAATATCGATTTAAAAGATGCCCATTCAATGAAGTCTTTAGAAAGAGACAGAGTTGAAGGGCCGGAATCAAGTCTTTTTTCAAAAATTGATGAACTCACAATATGGTTGAAAGCGCACCTCAACCTAACAGATGAGGCTATACATGATAAAGATGAGCGTGTTGGGCAAGTAACCACAGACTTTCCCAAAGCATACAAGAAATATATCGAAGGGAGAAATTTTTTTAACCTCAATAAGTATGACAAAAGTATCGAGTCCATGAATAAAGCTCTGGAGATTGATCCAAAGTTTGCTAGGGCCTTGAAGTCTATCTCTGAAAGTTATAATAATCTGGGATTTCTATCAAAAAGTCGAGATTATGCTGAAAAAGCATTAGAATTCAGAGATAGATTTTCAGATAGAGAAAGATATCTCTTCCAGATGCAGCATAACGGTTCTTTAGAAAAAACTTGGGACAAAGCCATTGAGGCAGGTTTAAATCTTGTTGAGCTCTATCCGGATGATATTGGCGGCAATAAACTCGCTGAATTGTATTTATTACTGGAACAATGGGATAAAGCCAT
>JAUWVG010000170.1 GCA_030617525.1 Candidatus Aminicenantota bacterium
GACATCCTCTATGCGGCTGCCTATGAGAAATACCGGTACCCCTGGCATTTTGAGGCTGGAGGACCCGGCAGCGGTATCTACAAAACATCAAATGCCGGGAGGTCTTGGGAAAAACTCGGTGAAGGCCTCCCAGCTGAAAAAATCGGACGCATTGGCCTGGATATCTATAGAAAAAGCCCGGATATCCTCTATGCGGTTGTGGAAAACTGCAGCACGCGGCCTCCGACTGATTCGGAAATCGAACAAGACCGCAGAATGGGAAGAGACCCTCAGGACCGAGAGATTGGAGGAGAGGTTTACAGAACGGATGATGCAGGGAAAACTTGGACTAAGATGAATTCCGTAAAAGACAATGTTGGAGGCAAAGCGGCTTATTCCTTCAACCAGATCAGAGTCGATCCCAATAACTACCAGAAAGTCTTTGTGACCACCATAAGTTTGGCCAGTTCGGACGATTCCGGGCTCACATGGTCCGATATTAACTGGCCCCCCGAAAAGATGTTCCCCAGCGCCTTTGGTGATATTCGTACTTTATGGATTGATCCGCAGAATTCCAACAGGATTTTTATGGGCAGTGATGGGGGTGTTTACATCTCCTATGACGGGGGACAAACATGCGATTATTATGACAATCTGCCCATGGCCCAGTATTATGCGATTGGTGTGGATATGGAGGATCCTTACAACATCTATGGAGGGCTTCAATGCCATGACAGCTGGAAAGTCCCGAGCAGTTCCTGGTCAGGACGGGTGACGCTGGAGGACTGCGTCCCTATGGGGGGTGGAGATGGGATGTACAATGTGGTCGATCCACAAGACAGTCGCTGGGTGTACAACACCATCCAGTTCGGAGGGCATGCCCGGGTGGACCAGAAGCTGGGCACACGAACAAACATTGTCCCCCGCAGGGAAGAAGGCAAAGATCCCTACAGATTCAACTGGTGTCCTCCCCTTCATATCTCACCGCACAACAGCAAAATAATCTATGCGGGAACCCAGGTCCTTCTCCGGTCAATGGACCGGGGAAATGACTGGCAGGAGATCAGCCCCGACTTGACGTTAAACGATCCCGTTAAAATCGCAGGCCAGGGTCACATCCAGTACTGCACCATCACAACCATTTCGGAGTCTCCGGTGGCGCAGGGTGTTATCTGGGTTGGAACTGACGACGGAAAAACCTGGGTGACAAAAGATTCCGGCGCGACCTGGAATGATGTCACAAAAAGTATTGCCGCAGCAGGAGGGCCTGAACACCTGTGGGTCAGCCGGGTTTTTGCCTCAAACTTTGAGGAAGGCAAAGCCTATGTCACAAAAACAGGATACCGCAGGGATGATTTTAGACCTTTTGTCTTCAAAACATCCGACTTCGGTTTGACCTGGATCAACATATCGTCCGGGCTTCCCGACAAACCTGTAAATGTCATCTATGAGGACAGAAAAAATCCCGATCTTCTTTTTGTGGGGAATGACAAAGGGATTTATGTCTCCATTTTTGGAGGAAACAAGTGGGTGTACATGCGCAACAATATGCCTACCATAGCCGTACACGATCTTCTCGTTCATCCCAGGGAAAACGACCTGATCATCGGGACATACGGCCGTGGGCTTTACATCACGGATATCTCTGTTCTTCAGGAGATCAACAGCAATATCCTGGAACAGGACGTCCATTTTTTTAAGGTGGAACCTACAGTCCAGAGAGTGACACGGGGATGGGGGAATTACAACCTCTATGGGAACCGGCATCTTTCGACTCCCAATGAGCCGAATGCTGTTGTGTTCAATTACTATTTAAAGGAAGAAACGGACAGTCCGGTTAAAATGACTATTTCAGATCCCGATGGAGAGATCCTGAGTCAATTCGATAACAAAAGCAAAAAAGGTATCAATCGGATTTCCTGGAACATGCGCCGGCAGAGAGGTGGGGAACAGGCACAAAGGCAAAGGAGGTCCGGGCCGCTCGTAGATCCCGGCGATTATGTCGTTTCCATAGACGTTGCTGGAAAGACCTTCTCCCAGAAGTTCCGTATCACAGAAAGAAAGGGCTGGCCTATCCTGTAAGACAATAGGACGGTCCCTTCTAATTTTTATTTCATAGCTTCGTCAAATTCTGCCTGCGCTTTTTGCACCTCGGGATCGTCGGCAAACTGAGCGGCCTTCATCATAGTTGACATGAGTTTTAACATCAGTTCTTCCATCTTGGCTGCTTCTTCTCTAAGTTCCTCGGGGGGATCGGACATGTCTGTAAGCTCGGGGTATTTTTCTTCCATTTTTGTCATCTCGACTCGCAATTCCTTCATTTTATTTGCGTAATCTGATAGAGCAGCAGCCACTTTTTTTGCGGTGTCGGCTTTTTCCATAGTTGCGATCCAACTCTCCGTATTCTCATTGAATTTCTTCAAAACGGGCTTGATGTCGGAGTACTTGCCTCCGCCAACTTCAGCGTCGCCACCGCCGCCGCAGGCTGTTATCCCCATAACAAACACGGCAAGACCTAAAAATGCCATCCATCCTCTAATCTTCATCTTTCCTCCTAATAAATTCTTCTAGTAGTCTGTATGTACATTATTTTTTCAGCACACGAAAGTCAAATCATTTTCTTGAACTGTTTTTGACTCCCAATATAGGTGTGATGCGGAATGAATACGTGTAGGGTTTTGCGGGAAGAGTGTATTCCGGATGCGGCCTGGCGCCCCAGCTGTTGTCACCTCCAACACCCATCTGTTTAAAATCGATGTTGAGGGTCACGAAGTTGCGGTAATTGAGTTCGAAGGTGTGCTTTGCTTTCAGAACTGAAACCTGATACCGAATCTCAAGATAAGCGGATTCAAACTCTGATTAGTAAAATGGTCTTGGCATCCAGACCATTTCAGGAGTTACTATCATAAGCCCAGAGGTTGGTGGGATCGAGCCATCCAGCGTCACCTATGAATTTTGTTAAGAAACTCTACTTTTATATTGGCTTTGCAGAAGATTCATCCCAACTTATATTCTTATGCACTATTTCATCAATAGAATATCCGTTTGAATCAACGCCTTTAACTACTATTGTCAGCTTATCTACTTTGTAGTCAGGGCCCCAAATTTGAATATTAAAGTGAAACGTGGTATATTCTCCATCCCGATAAAGCCCACCGTTTTGAGTTTCTGTTGCCTTATGTTTGTTTCCTAAGTACATATCTGCTGTTACTGTTACTTCATCGGCTCCGATTAGGGATGCATCCGCAATTTTTACTAAAAAATTAATCCAGATGTGGTTGAATCCTTGATACCAATTAGTCATGTTAATCTCAAACTCACGAATTAAAATATATAAATCCGCCTTTATTTTTGATTGTTCTGGTGGTTCTGGTGCAAATGGATTTTTTTTTGGGCACGCATAGAAAAAGAAACAAGAAAAAAGAAGCAGTAAAATTATTGCTGATGAAAGTCGTTTCATTTCTCCCCCGATGTGAGAATTTTCGCTCTTATAATACGTCTATCTCATTTTTTTTTTCATAGACTCCCACCTCTTTTGGTTCCCATCCTTGTTTATTAGAATATTCCCAATAAAACCTTATAGAGTGAATGACTTCTCTAAGAATGTCGCTTATTAAATGTTCACTTAGCCTACGCGACCGAATTTGAAACTAATTTTATTTTATTTTGGCATTCCCAATAAAGAGGGCATTATATGTTTCGCTCAGAACTCCATTTTCAAAATCATATACTGTACCGCCGTCTCCTGTCACAACAATTTCATCTTTACCATCTCCATCAATATCACCAATAGCAAACCGCGATCCACTGCGGGCAAGAACTTTTTCTGTGACGGGAATCAATTCATAATCAGAACCGTTCCATACTAGATCATATACGTATAATTTTGGAGTTTGCCAAGCGTATTCCTTATAGCTAAAAATAACTTCCTTATTAAGATCCCCATCAATATCACCCACTTCGACATCTGCGATATATCCCTCTCCTATGATTCCCATGGGCTCACTGAGAAATACGAGTTTGTATTGGTCATTAATAAATTTCCACACAGCGAATTGGCCGGTGTTGCCGCCCCCAATAATCTCTGGATCTGGTGTTGAATAATTGTCGGCCTCTACGGCTAAAACCTTATCAAGGCGGCAATCCGGGATGGGATCTGAAAATCTCACATCGCCCCAGCTCTCCTCCCCTTCCCCGTTCACCCCCATGTACTCTATAATGATGGCATATCCACCATAGAAAGAACGCATTAGAATTTCATTATCTCCATCCCCATCAGCATCGCCCACAGGTTGTAAACCGGCACTGTCATAAGAGTCGCTGGTCCACAATTTTACGAACTCCTTGTCTTCATTCATACGGAATATTTGAATATAGCCTCCGTTGTGAATATAACTATCATCGTTACAGCCTTTGTTTAAGATCAGTTCATCCTTAAATCCATTATTATTGGCATCAGCCATATAAACTCCTGAATAACCTTCGGAAGATCCAAAACGCGGGGTCCCATAAGTGGGGTTTCCATCTGAGCCGCTTTCATAGATGGAGACTTCCTGTTCATAATATCTGATGACCGCTTTATCTCTCCCTTTGCCGATTTTCTCTTCACTAACCAGATAATTCTTGAGAATGACGATGTCTTTATCTCCATCCCCATCGGGATCACCTATATTATAGTAGAAAAATTCTCTCTCGTTGATATAATCGGCAAGCAATACACTGGACCAGGTATCTTCATACACACCAAATTCTTCGTTATATTTAAACTGAAACAGTTTCCCATTTTCTGTCCACTTCCCAAATATCTGAACTCCTGGATCTTGAGTGATGTCCAATGGGCCGTAGGGTTTCGGCAGGCAATCGGGGCAGAGCTGAAGTTCGTGGGGAAGGGTATTAGCATACTCCCCATTCTCACATATCAGGTCTCCATCACAGATCACTTCTGGTGGTTTTTTGTCTAGCCCCGGGGGTCCATCCGGTTTTACCTGGATTTTGACCTGAGCCTGAACCATGCTCATTCCCAGCACGATTAATCCAAGACAAATAAATCCCAGTAAACTAAATTTTAAGATTTGAATTTTTTTCATCTCAGCCTCCTTTTGTGTTCACCCCGATTTTTTCATCTGTAATTTTTACTGTCAATAGTTCTGCCAAGAAAGTCGGGTTTTGTCGTTTATTGTCGTGTATTGTCGTATCTACATTTAAAATTATTTAAAACTCGAGGTTGACCACATCCTAACATTTTGATAAAAACCTAATTAATAATTACTGGGTTGATGTTAAAAGGAATCAATCTTTATGAAGGAAAACAACATAGAGAACAATAAGCTGCTTTCTTCCTGGAAAGAGATCTCTGTTTTTTTGGACTGTGATGTTCGCACTTGTCAAAGATGGGAAAATAAGTTTGGGCTGCCTGTCCACCGGTTTGATGAATCATCCAGATCATCCGTCTTTGCATACAAAGAAGAATTGGATGCCTGGTTAAAAAGAAAACTCAATAACGAATCCTCAGATCAAAAAGCTTCAGCAAAAAAGAAACTATGGAAAAAGGGATATTTCCTTGCAACCCCTATTACTTTGGTTTTTCTTTTTATTTTCTTCTTAGTCCTTTTAAGAGATGCCCAGCCTGCTGATTTTAAAATTGTGAACTCGTCACTAGTAATCCTTAATGAAAAGGGGAGAGAGCTTTGGAGATATGAAACAGGAATCACAAATCTTTGTGACGAGGAGTATTATAAAAATAATTTCCAGAAAAAAAGATATTACACTACAGATGGAAAAATAATGACTACATATTTCCCTGAATTGCTCTTCCAAGATTTGGATGCTGATGGAAACTTGGAAGTTCTATTCAGTTTCCAAACAGAAGATGAAACTAATGAAGAAACTGTATTGTGCTTTGATAATCGAGGACATATCCTCTTTGAATTTGAGTCTGGCCGTCAACTAAAGTATGGAGACATCATTTACCCGGATGAATATCGAGTGGGAGGATTTGATGTTTTTGATATAAATCAAGACGGAATTAAAGAAATATTTTTCATTGCA
>JAUWVG010000183.1 GCA_030617525.1 Candidatus Aminicenantota bacterium
AATCCGGTGAGCCAGATGAAATTCCGTCGGGTCACTTTCATTTTATTTCCTTTGAGTTTGTTTTGAATAAATTTTATTGGCATGCTTAATATATCTCATTTTACTTCTCGAGTAAAATACCAAGTTGTTCCTATAGGCATCCCTATTTCAAGAAAAAGTTCAAAAAAGTGAAAAGAAACCACGTTGCGTGGCGGTACCCGGCTCGATGAATTAAAGGGACATCATACTTAATTCGTGAGAATTAAGTATGATGTCCCTTTAATTCATCCCCACCGCACCACCATGCGCTCCGGGATAAGATACATCCACGCCATCCACCCCTTTTGCTCCAAGGCCTCCGATACGGATTTCTCGATCATCTTCCCAGAACTTTTTTGAAATAGGGATGTTCGTTTTTTTGTTTAATTGTTCAGGAACCAGTATGGATGTCTATGTATTATATCGATTTTTTATGGTTCTTATCCCGATTAGTTGATGCAAAGGATTCAAGGGCTCAAGGGGTCGAGGGGTCCAGAACCCTTGAATCCTATCATCTCTTTTGGAGATGATCCTTTTTTTATAGACTTTGTAATGATGATTCTATATATTTTACTAACCTGGATTATTCACGAGTCAAGGTTGCCGTAGATGCGAGGCGCGGCGGATGAAGCTGTGGTACTTCACCGCAAATCCGTCGCAACAAAGCAGATGCGGTGAAATTGGCTTGCCTGAAAGGTGAAAAATGTCGATTATGAATAGAAGGGACATGGAAGAAGGAATATTCAGAGTGATTCCCCAGAAAACCAAAGCAAAACTATGATATTGCTTGTGTTGAATAAACATCGACATTTTTTATGAATAGTTCAGGCTAAGTAACTGGAATGAGAGGAAGAATCATGAATCGACCTTTAACCCGAAGAGAGTTTCTTAAAAGTTCGTCAAAAATAGCAGCCGTGTCGAGTTTGAGCGGATGCGGTCTTCTTCTGAAGGGATGCAGCACTCGGCAGGAATTTGACCTCGTGATCAAAGATGGAAAAGTTTATGATGGCTTGGGAAGCGAGCCTGTTGTCACAGATATAGGGATTACCGGGGAAAAGATTTCTACTTTGGGAAAAATATCCCAAACAAAGGGTAAATCAGTTATTGACGCGAATGGGCTTGCGGTTTGTCCCGGTTTTATCGATGCCCACGACCACTCTGACCTTGGTCTCCTTGTTAATCCCAAAGCGGAAAGTGCTGTCCGGCAGGGAATAACCACTTTGGTCAGTGGAAATTGTGGTTCGTCTCCTTTCCCTGTTGCTGAGGAGATTTATGAAGAAACAAAGGCAAATTTAAAAGATTATTATGATATTGATTTGACTTGGATGGATATCAAGGGATTTTTCTCTAAACTCGAAGAGAAAGGTATGGCCTTGAATTATGCGACTTTTGTAGGTCAGGGGACAATAAGAGGGGCGGCAATGGGTTTTAATGATCGTCCATGCAATCCTGAAGAGCTGGAAAAAATGAAAGCCATGATAGAGGAAAATCTCAAACAAGGTGCTATTGGCCTCTCCAGCGGTTTAGAGTATGCCCCAGGGAGTTATGCCCAATCCGATGAACTCATAGAACTGTGCAGGACTACCGTTGATAAAGGAGGACTCTATTCGACTCATATGAGAGACGAGGGAGACTTTTTGATTGAATCTCTGGAAGAAACTGTCGAACTGGCACGTCAGACTGGAATCAGGATCCAAATATCCCATTTTAAAATCGCCTATCCTCGAAACTGGAACAAGATTGATGCAGCACTTGCGGCTGTTGAGAACGCCGACAAAGAAGGGATTTCGATATTTTGTGACAGGTATCCCTATATTGCCGGATCTACGGGTTTGAGCTATTATTTTCCTCTTTGGGCAAGACAGGGAACAACATCTGAGTTTTTGGCAAGACTGAAAGATCCAACCCAGGAAAGTAAACTCCGGGCTCATTCGGCTGAACAGGAAACAAAGTTGGGGTCATGGGATAAAGTCGTGATTGCCTCAGTTGTGACAGAAAAAAATAGGGTTTTTGAGGGGAAGAGTGTACTTCAAGGAGCCCAGGAAACTGAGAAAGACTGTTTCGAATTTATGAGGGACCTATTAATCGAGGAAGAGAACAATGTGGGGATGGTGACGTTCATGATGAAAGAAGAAAATTTAAAAAAGATCATTTCTCATCCCTTGGTAGGCATTGGATGCGATGGATCTGCGCTCGCACCGTATGGAGTGCTGGGGCGGGGCAAACCTCATCCCCGGAATTATGGGACATTTCCCCGTGTGCTGGGAAAATACATACGAGAGGAGAAAATTCTTCCAATGCCGGAAATGATGAAGAAGATCACGTCGATTCCCGCTCAGAATTTTGGATTTTCCAACAGGGGTGTAGTGAAGAAAGATTATTTTGCAGATATCGTTGTTTTTGATGAAGTGCGGATCATAGATAAAGCTACATGGACCGATCCTCACCAATATCCTGAAGGAATTGAATATGTAATAGTTAATGGAAAAGTTGTCGTACAGCGAGGAGAGCATACCGGTCAACTTCCGGGATCTATTCTGAAAAAGGACAACAAAACCTGATTATCTTTGTCTCCCACCTGCAAAAAATCTCTCCATTTGAATACAATAAGATAGAAACACAGATGACTTACAAATCAGACAGAAGAATCATAGAAATGAAGTGGACAAAAAAGATCTTTATGGCCATGATACTCTGTTTTCTCTTTGGTTCTCATACAGCTCTGCTGTCGCAGGAAAAGAACAGGGAAGAGCCTCCTCAAATTGTTTTTGATCTCAACTCCCATTCATTCCAACCTGGGGATGTTATCAAAGTGACTCTCCGCGATAGTTCTGAATATGTGAAATTTGTGCAGCTGCGTTTCCAGGACAGAAAGTTCCCTATGGTAAAAATTAAAGATTTACATAAATTTATTGCCTTTGTCGGGCTGGACCTTGATCTGAAACCGGGGAATTACTTTTTGTATGGGACTCTTCTAAATGAGGATGGGGAGCAGCAATCAAAAAAAGAGCAGATTATCGTTTTACCGAAGGAGTTTCCTATCAAGAAACTCTGGGTGAATGAAAAATATGTGACTCCTCCAGAAGATTCCCTTGAACGAATAAAAAGAGAATCTGAGCTGCTCAGTGCTATTTATGGGATGTACACACCGATGTGGCTGGGAGAAGGGAAATTCATCATTCCTTCTGAGGGTGAGATGGCTCCCAATTTCGGTGAAAGAAGAATATTCAACAACCAACCACGTTCTCCTCACAGCGGTATTGATATTTCATCTCCATTCGGAGCTGATGTAAAAGCCTCTAATTCTGGGAGTGTTGTTGTCGCCAATGATTTATATTATGCAGGAAAAACAGTTATTATCGACCATGGTTTAGGAGTATTTTCCCTGTATTGTCATTTTTCGAAAATTAAAGTCCAAATCGGAGATCAAGTCTCAAAAGGGGATGTTATCGGAGAAATCGGTGCAACAGGCAGAGTGACGGGCCCTCATCTTCATTGGGCCTTCAAGGTATCCGGCAGTAGGGTAAATCCCTTATCTCTCCTCCAATTAGACTTTTCAAAGGATAGCAGCAATGAAAGATGAGATGTCCTCAATGGTTTCCGCAATAAAAGAGGCCTACGATAGAGGAGAAGAAGACGAAGCGTTAGAACCGATCGTTGCCGTTGATAGAGATGGACAACCTTTTGGTCGAATTCAACAGGGAGACAGTGTCATTTTCTATGATATTCGTGGGGAACGGGAGGTCGAAATTACGGAGAGTCTCGTAAAAAATAATTTTTCTCAGTTCCCAATCGCTGAAGAGCTTGATTTGAATTATGTCACCATGATTGAATACAGTTCTTCTCTCGATGTCAAAGTTGCTTTTCCTCCAGAAGAAAGAATTGCTAATACTTTTGTAGAAGTTGTGACACAGGCCGGATTACGTCTCCTGAAAATTGCTGAATCTGAAAAAGCTGTCCATGTGGGTTTTTTTCTGAATGGGAAGACAGAGACCATATTTTCTGGAGAAGAGAGAACCGTCGTCCCTTCGCCGCATGGCATAGATAACTATGCTCTTACACCTGAAATGAGTGCCGGTCATGTGACAGAAGAAATTTTTCAAAATCTAGAAAAATCTGCATACGATGTGATAATCGCCAACTTGTGTAATGTGGATGTGATCGGACACATTGAAGATAGACATGCTGTTCTTAAAGCCATAGAGTCTGTGGATACCGAACTTGGACGTATTGCCGAATTCTGCCAAGAAAATGAAATAACACTGGTTATTACAGCGGATCATGGAACCGTAGAAGAGTGGTATTATCCAGATGGAAAAATCAATACAGGACATACAAAAAATTTAGTGCCTTTTATTATATCTGATGACTCGCTTTTATTACAAAAAGAACTCAAAATGAAAAACTCGGGAGAGCTTTCGGATGTAGCCCCGACGCTGCTCAATCTGCTGAATATCGCTCAGCCAGAGGAAATGTCGGGTCAATGTTTAATTCAGGGAGAGTTAGGCTCCCAGGCAAAAAACAGAAGGCTTTTGCTTCTCATCCTTGATGGATGGGGGAAAAGAGAGGAAGAGTACGGGAATTTAATTACTGAGGCCAAAACACCTCATTTTGATAAACTCTGGTCCGGATTTCCACATGCACTCCTCAAGGCTTCAGGAGAAGCCGTCGGAATGCCTCCTGGTACTGTCGGAAATTCGGAGGCAGGACACCTTCATATCGGAGCAGGCCGGAGGATTCTTCTCGATCGAGTCAGGATTGACAGAGCCATTGAGGACAGGACGTTCTTTCAGAACGAGGCTTTTCTTTGGGCCGTGGAGAAAGCCAAAAATGCGGGCAAGTCCCTTCATCTTCTGGGAATTGTCTCTCATTACAGCTCACATGGCACGATTGACCATCTTTTTGCTCTCCTCCGTTTGGCTAAGGAAAAAGGTTTAAAACACGTTTATATTCATGCTTTGATTGGTCGAAGAGGAGAAAAACCGGAAAGCGGAGCCGTCTATATCGGGAAGGTCGAAGACAAATGCCGATTGATAGCCCTAGGCCGCGTGGTCACAGTTATGGGTCGTTTTTGGGCTCTGGATAGGGAAGAGAATTGGGATCGTATAAAAAAAGCTTACCGGGCCTTGATCTTTGGGGAGGGAAAGACTGTGAATGTCAACTAAAGAAAAATTGGCCCATCGATTCTTCCCCATGACATCAATGAATGAACTTTTTATGAGTGTGCCTCGTATGTAAGAGGTGAACTCAAAAGCAGGAAGATGAGCATAGACATCCAAAACATCACTTTTTTTTATGGGAAGGTAAGGGCTCTGGATTCCGTAAATCTAAATCTTTCCCAGGGTGCCATTGGACTTCTCGGACCCAATGGAGCAGGAAAAAGCACTCTTCTTCGTATTCTCCTTGGATTTCTTGTTCCCGATAAGGGAGATGGATCAGTTCTTGGGTATGATATCCGAGAACAGCAGTCGATGATTCGGCGGAATGTGGGTTATATGCCTGAAGATGACTGTCTCATTCCTGGAATGGATGCGGTCTCCTTCACGTCCTACCTTGGAGAACTTTCTGGAATGCCTCAGCAAGAAGCCATGAAACGGGCTCACGAAGTCCTCTTTTATGTCGGTCTGGAGGAAAGCCGCTACCGCAGGTTGGAGACATACTCCAGTGGAATGAAACAGAGGCTGAAACTGGCTCAAGCGATTGTCCATGATCCGCACCTTATATTTCTCGATGAACCCACAAGTGGTTTAGATCCTAATGGAAGAAAGGAAATTCTTGAGTTAATCGTCGATATTTC
>JAUWVG010000028.1 GCA_030617525.1 Candidatus Aminicenantota bacterium
GCTGCATCGATCCCGATGTTTGGGTTGTAATCCGCGACAGTCCTGCGGCTGGAGCAAAATTTCCTGAAAAACCAATCAATTTGGGGGGAGTGAAGACGGCATTGATATCCCCCCTGGCTTTATCACGGACTCTCTGGACAAAATTTTGAAGCGCAATTTCCTTGTTTGTCCCTTTTATGTGACTAGGTCCAGATGCAACATCCTCCCATCTCCAAAAGTTAATGAAATGAGGGTTATAACTGTATAATTCTAAATATTGTTCCAAAATATATTCAGGAGCGCTCTGATCTGTGACCAATCCAGAAGGAAGAATTTCTGCATCATATTCCATAGCTGCCCAATTAGATGCTCTTTTTGACACGTCTGGTGCTGCATACTTAGAAGTCCGTAAGATTATATCGGGGTATTTCACGTCATACATTGTGATTCCCAGGGAGCCATAGGGAGCTGTATCGACTGTCCACATGGGCGAAGCCGATGTATAGTAGCGAGCATTTTTGAAGTAGAAATCCGGATTTGAACCCCATAAGTAGTCAGCAGGAATCTGGTGGGAGTACCACTTTTCTTTTGGGATATTGGCTTCTACCGCCCATTTTGCGACATCTTTGATAAAGTTCTGGACCATGGTCTCACGGAACAGATTCCAGAGATCCCAAAAAATGTCGTGTCCGGGAAAATCCACTGGGTACCCCATCACTCTAGGGGGATCAAATCCTCCCTCAATCACACGGGCTCCGAGTGCGGGCAGCATGTTTCCATGAGAATAGGATGAATAGGGAATCCTGTTGGGATCGTTGTTGATATAATCTGAAGGGTCCTGATCCCAGTCATCTTCCAGGCTCCAGTTGTAGTGCTTCAGGTCCCAGGATGTAAAATTTGTTCCGAAATCCTGGTTGAATTGTGCAAGTCCATCCGGCCCTTGATACTTGGCTCCACCTGAGAAATACCCTTCTCCTTTGTATTTTCCAGTGATGGGACCGTACATACCCGTGTGGCATATCCAATCCCGAAATTCCATAACAGCGAAGGGTGAGTAGTCACAAAAATAGTCCTGAATGGTTTTTAGATGAACAATGCGCCCAGGGTTGAATTCTGCCTCCCCCCATCCGCTGAGGGCCGATATAACACCAGGATTTTCATCCATTTTTTGTTTCAGGAAAGCCAGGGCTGCCTTGGCTTTGGCTTCCAGGTTGGCTCTCATCTTCCGCGCGTAACGGGAAAGCGTGCCGAAAACATGTTTGGAGAGAACATCTGGATTTGTGATCTGGTCATCGGAGGAGATATTATTATCGTTATACCACTGGGCGTTCCTGATGTCTTCTTCTTTGGCCTCTCTGTAGATAGGAAGTCCTCTTGCCAGCCCTGAACAGAGAACGATATGGAGCATAACATTTTCTTGTTTGGCTGTAACTATGAGCTGATTTACAATGTCTTTAAAACTCTGAATACTTTGAATACTCTGTTGAAGGGATGCTATCTCTCTATCCCATGTAGTACGTCCTTGAAGTTTGGCCGCGGCAGTGCTCCAATCACTGTGCCAGTCTAGAGAAATTGTTAAGGCAGTCCTTGAAAAGGAAAGCCAAGCATACAGACCGAAATTTATATTATCTTTTATGTAATTAATCTCAGAAGAATCATAAAGGCTGTGTTCGATGCTGACAATCAAGGAATTCTGATAGGTCGGGAAAGGAAGTTCTTCTGGAAGGGCAGTAATAAAGAGGAAGAAAAGAGTAAAAACTATCAAGATTAATTTTTTCTGCTTCATCTAGAATTGATCCTTCTTATTTTTTTTTCATATATTAATAATTTGACCATTCAGGTATCTTTTGAATTTCAATGCTTTTTATCCAAACATTTCTGTCTTCGTTGGTGTCTGAATTTATAAAATCATTATCAAAGTTGATAACTATATCATGACTTCCTTTCTTTTCAAATGTCAAGCTGACACTGTACTCCAAAAAATCTTCATTTAAAGAAATAACCTTCTCATCTTCAAGTCCTGAAGTATATATTTTGAGCCGCGAATAGATATTATTGGCTTTTGAACCTTTTGCATTTATCGTTAAGAGATATTTTCCTTTAGAATACATAAAACGAGGTGCTACTAATGTGATATTCCAAGGAGCTATGAGCATGCCGTTATCACCTGTTTGAAAATCTTCATGTATTGAAAATGACTGAAGAGGAATTTTAAATCTAGTTGAAGTGACATGGAATTTACTCGCTTTGGCATACAAACTGGCTCTTACACGGTATAAATTGAGTGACATAATTTTCGTTAATTTCCTATTAAAATAATCATGGATGTGATCGTTAGTATAATCATGGGCATCTAAGATCCAGATCCCATTAACTATGTCTGTCTCTATGTCATTGTAAATTTTCACTGCTTTTTCAATACTATTTAAAGTTCCATTTATTTTTGCATTAGAGTTGAAAATCCTATCAAAATAATATGCATAATACGCATGTCCATAGATAGAGAATTCTTGATGAGGATCATTCCTTAAGACAAACTTAGCAATTGTTCTCCACTGTTCTTTATAGTTTTTCTTATAAAAATTGCTGCCTGTGGTTATATTTGTATAAAAAAGATTGATTAAAAACATAATCATCAGCGAGAGGAGTATGAATTTTTGGACAGACCGATCTTTTATGGATTCAATGGCTTTACTCCCTACAAGGAGGAGAGCAGGAAGAATAACTATGGCATTTCTGTCGGTGAGTAGAGGAGTATCTAGGAGGGATCGGATGTATGGAACAAGGAGGGTAACAAACATCCAGGATAATAATAGAATTTTATGGGATGCGAATTCATATTTTTCACTTCTTGCGATCAAGTAAATGATGAGTAATCCGGAAAAAACTATGACTATAAATGGTTCATATCCCAGGAATAATTTAAAATAATGGATAAAAAATTTGAAAGAGGTTTTTCGATCCAAAAACTCTCAATTTTTATCATTTTAAATAATCTTATGAGCCAAGGAATATACAAAATAAAAATTGAGAAAAGCGACAGTGAAACAACTTTAAAAAATTTTAGACTTTTGTTTTGTTTGAAGAATTCGATGAAAAAAAATACGATTTGAGAGCATAGAACGAATAATCCGAAATAGTGCGTGTAGAGCAGTATAGAGGTTATAAGAACATATAAAATTGTGTTTTTATAACTGAGCTGTTTTGTCAATTTTACTAGATACAAGTAAGAAAGAATACTTAATAAAAATATTGCTGAATAAGATCTCACTTCCTGAGAGTAGTAAATATGAAATGGATTCATTGAGGTTATGGCTAAAGCATACAGTCCGATTTTTGATGAAAACAGTTCTTTTCCTAGAAAGTAGATGGCGATAATTCCAAGCACTCCTAAAACAGCGGACAAGGATCTTAAAGAATACTCATTTCCTCCAAAAAAGAATTCCCAGATACGGAGAACGACGTAGTAGAATGGAGGATGTACATCTTGAATTTTGCATATTTCTATAATTCTTGGGATGGAATTGGATAATGTAATGTTAGCGCTAGCAAGTTCATCCAGCCAGAGACTCTGGAATGTTAGGCCTTTGAAACGCAAAAAAGTACCTAGCATTGAAAAGAAAAAAATCTGAATATTTAAAGAAGATAAAAATTTGAACCTTGTTCTAATTATGATTTGTTTTACCTCTTCAAGGAAACAATATATACCACAGAGAAGGAAATCCGGTCAATTGACAAAATCTGGAAGTGCTGAGACAAGTAAATAATCTTAGAAATAATTCTTCATGGCAGGAGGATAGTTTGATGATTTTTTTCCGAATATATGTTAAACGAATTATAGGAAAAAACATATATTAAAAAGAAGGGATGGGATGAAGACACTTTTTAATGCACGGATCTTTTCAAATAAAGGCATATTATTTTCTCTTCTTTCAGGCCTTGTATTCTTAGTTGTATTCGAGATAGGCCTCAATCAAATTCCCAACAATTATTATGAAAATAGGGATGATGGCATTATCACTTTGAGCCATGCAAAAAACCTCGCTGATTTTGGATCCATTAGTGTTAATCCTAGTGGCGAACGTGTTGAAGGATTCTCCTCTCCTGCACAATTCGTATTGTATTATTTCATTTATAAAATATCTGGCATATCTTATCAAACATACAATAAATATCAGACAATTATTTTTACTTTTTTATTAGGCTTTCTCTTTATGAGATTTTTTAAGACAAAATATATCTTAGGAATCATTTTTTCTATTTTTTCAGCCGTTATTCTCGTCCTCGATACTAGTTTTATTGAATGGCATGGATCGGGGATGGAGAATGCAATTTCTCATTTCTTGTTTTTACTCACGATTTTTCTACTCTATAAAATGTTTTCTGAGAGGAAAATATATTATCTATTTTCTTTCTTTATCTTTTTTGCCTCTATATCAAGAATTGAATCAATGTACTACGTTGCTCCTATTCTCTTTGTCTTTTCCATTTTTTGGCTCAAAAACATGAAAAACTATAAGGGAGTATGTTTTTCTCTTTTAGTATTTGTTCTTTGGATTATTTTTTTTCTTTTTAGATATATATATTTCAATGAATTTTTCCCGAATACAGCTTTTGCTCATGGAATTTCTATCCTAGAAAGGCTCAAATCTCATATTCTTTTCTCACCGGGGATCTATAGTCATACATTTGAACAAATGAAATTAATCTTCATAAGGCATCATGGATATTTGGCATTTATTTCACTTCTTGGATTTGTTTTTACAAAAAAATCTAAGGAATGGGCATTTCTATTTCTGATTTTGATTTCATTCATTTTCCTGATTTATGTATATCCTGTTTTTTTTGGTGAAAGCATATTGGATCGAACACGAACAAGCTCACAAATGGCTATTCTTACAGTAACGTTAATAAGTATGACAATTTTCCAGATGAAAAAAAAGAAGCAATTGTTCTATGGGATTTTGATATTCTTTCCTCTTTCTATACTAAGTGCAAATATTTATGCTGTGAAACCCTATAATCTTGCCTGGCCGACAGATTACTTTTTATCCATTAGAGAAGAATTGTTGGATCTCCAAATAAAACACGATTTGTTCCGCCCAACGGTTTGTAATACAGATTTAGGTGCAATTAGCTGGCATAAAGATTTTAATATTGTTGACTTAGGTCGTCTCGGAAGTCCTATTTTATCTAGATTGAAGGGTCAGAAGAGTATAGCAAATTATTTATTTGATTTTGCTGCACCTGATTTTATCGAGATCCACGATTCTTGGTCATGTCTTCATTCCTATTTGTTTGAAGATGAACGTTTCACAAAGATGTATGAACCCTATAGGGAACAAAGAACGAAATGGCTCGTTGAGAACTGTCAAGAATCTGTATTGGCAAAAACTGGAATCTGGATAAGAAAAGACATCAAAATTGACAGCAATTCCAGAGAAAGGCAGCTTATTAATAAATTAAAGGAAAATCTTTCGATTTCTATTATCGAGAACGAGGTAGAAGCTCGCCTGGAAGAACAAAATGTCCTTTCGAGTCTTTATATTGTAAGAGCAGTTTATCGGTTTCTACCGGAACTTATCGAAAAGGGATATTTAAAAGAGTTGAAGAAACTCTTTTTAAACACAAAAACATCTCTCTATGATTTAGCTGTACTGCAGTGCAGGAATAATAGCAGATGGCACAAAAATATTCTTTCTTTTCTTAATGAATACAATCACAAAGACATGAATAGACAATTTCAAGAAACCGGCATGCTGAAAATCAAAGATATAATCTTTAAAAAAGGATTTTATGATGATGAAGTTTTCACAAAGGGGAAAGCAGCTCTCTACAATATTGACTATCAATTTAAACCAAAAGATGAATATTTTGTGATACATACGCTTGGATTAAGACCGGCATTTTTAAGAACTTATGAAGCTTTAAGATTAATAGTCAAATTAGATAATACTGAAATTCCCTTCAGTCATACTGATGGACTTTCTTATTTTTTCAAAGTTCCAAAGGAAATGAGACAGATAAATTCGATTGAAATATTTTCATCAACTTTCGTCCCCAAAAAATATAAAATGAATCAGGATATAAGAAAGCTAGGAATTGATATCCAATCAATTGAGATAAAATCAGAATAACACTTAAGCTTACATCAGCCAGCAGCACAAGTGATATGTGTCGAGCTAAGATGGTTAGGATTTCTGGAGGGTTGTGGTCTACTTTATCATTTTAATCTTAAACGATCTCTTAATGTGCCCGTTTTTAACTAAAACGTTCCATCCTCTCTCTTTCAGTTCATTTTGAAGAGCCACTCGTGCCTTTTCGTGAGTTTCTTTTTGGTGCTCCGGTTCTGAGGTGGCAGTTTTTTGATTTTTTCTTCTGTGATACAAAATCTTTGGGATGTGATAAACAAAATTGGTCAACCGTGTGATTCTCAATAAAAGATCATAATCCTGGCATCCGTCAAAATCTTTGCGAAAACCACCCACTTTGTCGATTAATGTCTTTCTGCACACTAGAAAAGGACCGAGATATTGGTGTGTTAGAAAATGCGTAACAGACCATTGCGGTCGAAAGACCGGCTGAATCCTCTTATGGTTGGAATCTAGTTTATCTTCATCCGAATAGATCAAATCTGTTTGAGGAGAGAGGTTGATGTGTTTGGCTGCTTCATAGAGCCCCTCTGGACTCAGCTCTATGCCGTCATTCATCACGGCCGCATACTCGCCTGTTGCGAGAGACAGCGCTTCATTGTAGGCTTCGGAAATCCCACCTCTTGTCTTTAAATATTTGACCTTGAATCTCTCGTCCTTATTTTTAGACTTTTCAAGAACATCCTGAATATATTCTTCGGTGGAGGCATCATCCACAATACACAGCTCCCAATTTGGATAATACTGGTTGATAATGGAGTCCAGAGTGTTTTTTAGGTCCTCTCTTTCCGGATTATAGATGGGGAGAATAAGGCTGATTTTTGGTTTGTGGGCAAATCCCTCGATCTTTGTCTTGATGGATTCAATCTTTTCAGGAGTTTTTTGGCGTCTTTTAATCCGTCTGAGAAAAGCTTTTATCTTATCTGCGAAGATCACAATTCCGTTTATCGATTTTAAAAAAAGAAGAGTGTAAATGGACTGTATCGTTCTCCAAATTTTATTGTTTTTGATCCGGTTGAGTTCATACTCGAGATTCTGGATGTAGGTTTCCTTATTGATGTTGTGCTGTGTTTGTTCTTGAAGAGATTTCTTGAGCGAGCCGATTTCTTCCGCCTGGTCTTGAATCGTTTCTTTCAAATCGAAAATCAAGTCCTTCTGTTCTTCGTTCTTTTGATCTTCTTTTCCCATCCGATAATGTTAACCTTTGATTCCCATGATAAAAAACAAATGAAATTATTACAATCTCAAAGAGAATAAAGCAGTTCCATTCCCGTGATTCTTCTAGAGTTCTGGGAAGATGATGGAGAAATTACTGAAGAAAAAATCTGAAGAGGATGGAAAAAGCGACATCCGAGGATTTAGCCTTACCGAGTTGCTCATCGAGGGAAGCCGACTGTGTCGGCCACTGAGTATGTCTGAGTACGGGAAGAATTCAAAATAGTGGTACGCGTCTTCTTGGAAATTCTATATTTAGTGAGCAAGTTTTACGCACGGAGTTACGGAAGTGCCGAGAGGAACAATGAGGGAATGGCGTTAAAAATCCGAGTGGAGCGCTTCCACCTTTTCAGATTTTTTCTTACGTGATTTCTTATCACTTTTTTGAACTCGTTCTTAAAATCGCGGAAATGGAAATGCGTACTTAAGAGAATTTTTTGTGTTTTGGTTTCTTTGTCTATGATAAAATTTAGAGAGAAAAGAATATGAGAGTTTCGCTTCTGAATTTCCTGTGCTGTCCAACCTGCCGGGCTGAACTTGCCTGTATTGAGCACAGTTCCACCGTTGAAATACAACAGGGGATTCTTGTGTGTGGAGGTTGCGGGCGTTGGTACCCGGTTTTGGATTTTATCCCTGAACTGCTGCCGGATAATCTCCGCGATTGGGATCGGGAGATAGCCTTTTTGGAGGCATTTTCAGGTCAAATACCGGACGAAAAAATGAAGGGATTATTGGAGAAGAGCCGACAGCTTCAAAAAACATCCGTGCCTACCCCATCTGAGGGTCGGTTTTACAAAAAAGCAGAGATGTCGATTGAAGAAAGAGTCGAAGATCCGGATTTCTTTGGCCCCGGCCTGTATTCCCCTTTTAACAGGTACCGTCCCGAATACACGGTTGAGTTGATCCGGAGATTTTCTCTCCTTATGCCGTTAATGGGATTGAAGCGCAAGGATGTCGTCCTGGATGTTGGATCTGGATATTCGTGGACAACCGAATGGCTGCTTAAGGCGGGTTATGAATCGATTGGTGTCGATATCTGTCGAACGTATCTGGAAAAGGGAAAAAAAAGGATGGGAGACTCCTGCCCTCACTTAGTTATTGCGGATGTCGAAAATCTTCCCATCAAGGACAGCGTCCTAAACGGCATCCTCTGCTTTGATGCCTTCCATCACATTTATGACAGGAAAAAGGCTTTTTCTTTGTTTTTCCGGACTTTAAGAAAAGGCTGCTCTGTCATCTTGGCAGAACCGGGAAAAGATCACGAGAGCCTCGAAGAATCCATCGATGTAATGGAGAAATACGGTATTCTTGAAAAAGGAATGGAGCTGAGTGATATTCGCTCTTATATCCAGGACGAAGACTTTTTGCCCCCTGAACAGCATTATGTCCTTAAGCTGAAAAAGGAAGAGCTGAAAAGTTATCTGGATCACAGCTTTGCCCGGACCCATTCCTATGTTGACTGCCTCATTTTTTCCGTAACAAAATCAGGTGAGAGAGACTATTTTTCCACATCTCCAAACCTCTGTTGTGCAGAAATCACTCCCGACTTTCCACCACCCGTAATCCTGGATGGCCGCAAGGAAAATGTTCTCTCCTTTCAGGTCACAAATACAGGCGATACCATATGGAAACACAAGACGCCCGAAAAGAATGGGGAGGTTAGGCTGGGAGGATTTTTGTCAGATAAAGATGACGTGAAGCTGGTGGACATCCCTAAGGCAAACTTAGAAAAGGATGTTTATCCAAGGGAGACCATCAAACTCGATCTGGTTTTACCCGAAGCTCAGGAGCCGGGGAGTTATTTTCTCCAAGTGGATCTCGAAAATGAGGGATTTGGCTGGTTTCACACCCGGGGCGGGAAAAAATTCCGCTTCAATATTATTTTCCAGCATTGAAACTCTTTTTACAGAATTGCCTTCTTAATCTGGATTATTCACGGGCCGAGGTTGCTGCAGATGCGAGGTAGCGGCCCATGAAGCTGTGGTTGTCCACCGCGAACCGGCCGGCATCCTCAAACCGTCCTTGACATCTTTTTTACCCTGACTTATATTTCCCAACGATGATCAATGGGAAAATTGAGATAAAGGTGTTCACTTAGCCAGCAAAGCAGAAAAGGAAATTATCAACTGTTTTTTGATTGCTGGAAAAGAGGTGTGATTTGAATAAAAAATCATTAGTCAGAGAATATATAAAGAAGCATAGGTATTTTTCTTTATCGCAGATTGCACGGGAAACGAGTCTAGGCAGAAAAATACTGTGGGACTATTTATCTCAATTGAAGGCGGAGAAGGTTGTTTTTGATGCTGGATACGGTTGTTACAGTTCGATGGTGAAAGTATTTACATTACCAACGATAGAGCGTGCTCAAGATATTGCGCAGTTTGTTAAGAAGGGATTCCCTCTAGTTACTGATTTTGTTGTTTGGGATACCAAGATGTTGCAATCTTTTTACCTCCACACACAGACACATCATATTACTTTTGTTGAGGTTGATAAGGACGTTCTTCCTTCTGTTTATAACAAGTTATATCTTAAATTTCAGAATGTTTTAAAGGAGCGCAGATCTAAAGTATTTTTTGAGTCGTTTGATGTGGCACGTAATCCGGTTGTTGTGAGGGGGCTGGTTTCCAGATCTCCACGGGTCGGTCATGTTCCGGCCTTAGAGAAAATCTTGATCGATATGTTTATGGATTTAGACAAGTATAATTACATTGGGCGATCGGATTATTTGGAAATATGGCGGGAGTTGATTCAAGAATACAGGATGGATATTCGTCTTGTTCATGGCTATAGTAAGCGTAGGAAGTGCTTGGAAGGCATATTTTCACAACTTGTTGAAATCAAAGAGAGTTACGGTATAGAGGTTTGCCAACTACTTCGAGAAGTTGGCAAACCTCGATGATTACCAGAGGATGAGATGTTCAATAAGAACCAAACAGAAGACCTTCGAAAAGAGCTGAAAATGCAGTAACGACTATGGGTTTATTGAATGTTTACGTTTTTATAAATAATTCAGGTTGGTTACATCAACTTTTCTTTCCACGTTTTGGGCGTCTTATCGTTGATGATTTCTAAATCGAGATAATAGTCAAACGGCTTGGGCCCTCTGCTCTTAATCCATTCGACCATTTCTGACAATCCTTTTTTCAAGGAGTATGTGGTCTCGTAGCCGAGAAGACGGCGGGCTTTTTCCGAAGAGCAGTTGGCTTCTTTAACTTCCTGGGGTCTTTCCGGAAAGTAGATGGGATCCAGGTCAAAATCCAGAAGCCCGGCGGTGGTTTGAGCCAGCTCGTTGATGGTGATGAATTCGTCGTCCGGTCCGATGTTGATCACTTCCTTATGGACATTCTCCTTGACAATCAGCTGCTTGAGCGGATTGATGCAGTCCTGGATGAAGGAAAAACACCGTTTCTGCTCACCATCACCATAGATGATCGGCTGCTTGCCTTGAAGCATCCGGTTGATAAAGATAGCGGCGACATTTCTATAAGGGTCATCGTATTTTTGACGGGGACCGATGATGTTGTGGGGGACGGCGATGACATATTCATAACCGAAGACATCCGAAAGTAATCCGATTAAATCCTCAGAAGCCACTTTGGAGAGGGCGTAGGGATCAAAAGGTTTGGGAGGCATGTCTTCGGTAAAGGGTGTTTGATTGATACCGTACCGGGCCATAGAAGACAAAAAAATGAATCTTTTGCCTTTGTTTTGGATGAAGGCGGAGAGAACGGTTGATGTGGCCTGATAGATGGAGTTGTTAATAACACTTGGGGAAAAAACGCTCAATCCCTCATGGGGGTAGGCGGCCGCATGATAGAGGACATCGATGTCCCTGGTGATGTCCTGCATGCTTTTGAGGTCGGTGCAGTCTGCTTCGTAAAATTCCACACCTTCAGGCACATTGTCCTTATAGCCGCCTATAAGATTGTCGCATCCCAAAACGTCATGACCCAGCTCGAGCATCGCATCGGCCAGATGACTGCCTAGAAATCCTGCCGCACCGGTAATAAAAACTCTCAAACTCATATCATGGCTCCCTATCTGATCTACTTACTACTTACTACTCTTTCTTCCTAATCCGTATCCCTTACCCCATAATCCTCTCTTCTAATCCTTA
>JAUWVG010000316.1 GCA_030617525.1 Candidatus Aminicenantota bacterium
CAAACGAAGGTAACGAACCAATTCACATCCATTGTGAGAATGCCGAGAAAAGCTGTAAGTTCTGGCTTGATGTAGAAAATTTTGACATCATCGAAACCTACAGTTACAGTATGACTGGAAGAGACAAGCGCATTATCAGGAAAATTATTTTCCAAAATTTTGATCTGATCGTTCAGGAATGGGAAAGGATGCACCATGGAAAAAATTCATGATGTCGAATATATTCGTTTTAGCCATGACAGTTTCATTCTTAAGGTAGATGGACAAGAATATAGGTTTCTCTTATCTGAAATTTCCAAAAAACTCAGCAATGCCTCAGAAGAAGAGCGCAACCACTTCAGAATTATGGCATCCGGTTACGGAATTCATTGGCCTCTGCTTGATGAAGACTTGTCCATCGATGGACTGCTTGGCATCATTCATGCGCCACCAGTTCATCTGACTAAAAGGGTGCGTTACTCACAAGCTGCTTAAGATTAAAACCAGTAAAGGTAAACAACGCATTCAAATCATACCAATACAGTTTTTCATTTCCCATCGCCACACCTCATGATGAGATTTATTAAAAGGGAATAATTGGTTCTCTGTGCTGATCCTGTATCTTTCTCACAGGATCAGGGCAAAACCAACAAAAAAACCCTTAGCCCGACTTTCGCGCTTTTGCCTGTCCTGTAGATTCGGAAAATCGTACTGGGACGGTTCATGTTCATAACTTCATAATGTACCCCCGCGGTCTTACTCTTTTTCCCCCATCAAAAAGACATCCTCAAAAGCTTCAAGGAAAATAGTGCCTGTACCGATATTAGAAAGAAGGGACCAAGATGAGATAGGCGGCGAACAAACTCATCCCGGTCGGTGTCGTCGTGAGGGATGTTCCTTCGCTCGATACCAAAGGCCATAATGTGGTGGAGAAAACCAGGTGACACCGAGCCTGGATTGTATCGGCATGAGCGAAATAGAGCTTTCTTTAATAAATTGGCAGCATAGATCCACGCAGTCTCGCGGGCCATCAAGCGAGGGAAAAGATTTGTAGAAGAGAATAATGTTAAACTATTAAACTAACTCCCCCAAATCCAAATCACTCATTACATTACATTGATTCTTTAAAAGTTGACAGTACCCAGTACAGATTTGTATTATAAATTCTACAAATAGAATGAATCTCACCAAATAAAGAGGCAATTTAATGCGTTTAGCAAGTTGTATCTTATTAGTAGTTATATTGATTTCTTTTTTCTCTCCATTGGCTACATCCTATGCTGAAGAGGGCAAAGCGATGGAAAGCACGAATGTAGTATTGACTCCTGGGGATCAGATGATTCTTAGGGCCATTGATAAGATTAATGATCGCATCGATAAGATTAATGGACGTTTCGATCATATTAATGATCGCATCGATAATTTGTGGATCACCATGTTGGGAGGCTTTTTGGGAGTAATGGCATTTATAGGCGGCATCGTATTCTGGGATCGACGTACTTTTCTGAGGTATTCCAGGGAAGAATGTCGCATCGAAATAGCTGACGACAGGCAAAAACTGGAAGCTGTGCTCGCAGCTATGAGAAAACTTGGCAACCAGTTTCCCGAGGTGCGCGAAGTTTTGAAGGGTTTTGGCTTATTGTAAATCTTCGATAGCCAAATAAATCATCCAACTGGAATTGAAGGAATAATGAGCCTTCGAGGGAAAAAATTTGTAGAAGAGAATGATGTTAAGCTATCAAACTAACTCCGTTCCACAAACCCCCTAACTCCGTCCCACAAACCCGCTTTGTGATTGTAGGAATAATGAGCTTAGGTTCATTCAGAAACAGGATCCCCTACAACGAAAACTGATGTTATACGGAAACCAGAACCTTTCGACGCGATTTTGGTCGTTTATCTTTCAGGACAACATCAACTTGACAATCGAGAAGTCCCAACAGACACAGCATCTGATGAATCGACTTTCCGTAATAAGTCTGATCCAACAGGCGGTAATACTGGGAAGCCGAAGTACCAAGTCTACGGATGATTTCCCGATTACTTAACCCACTGGATTTTAAGCGTTTCTGGGCCTCAATCGTAAGCTTATACAATAGAAGATCCGCCATGAATTTCGGATCACGATTGTATTCGAGAACATGGTCAATATGAACTGAGCCCTCTTCACCGCTCTGCAAACGATAGGCAAACGCTTCGTTTGCTAACTCTTTATCAATGAAAACTTGAGCTATTCGATTCCCGGATGTTGGCTGCACATCCAGTTTTGCGTACGGGAAAACAAATGATTGAGTGCCAACACAAAGCTCAAATTGCCGCTTTCTATTATTGTAGTTGATACGATCAATCTTCATATCACCCCTTCATCCAGCAATTCCCGGATGAGCTTTAATAACCTTTTGGTTGGTCTGCCCGCCATGGCTGTCCAATTCTCAAGATCCCACTTCAAAACCAACCGCTCATTTTTGTAAACGTGAACATGTCTTGGGCTATGGTCGCCCATCCATGAGATGAAGATATAGTTGCCTCGTCTGACCTTGCCCACATAATTTGTTACCATTCATGGAAACATAATGCAAGGGAAACCTAAATCTCAGCGTTCTCAGCGCCCTCTGCCTGCCCCGTAGCTCCGGCAGATGGTACTGGGGCGAGAAACCAAAAAAAGATATCACACATAGCACATAGAGAGTGGGATAGACACCAAAGCTTGAGGCGAAAAACAGGAATCCCCACATCAAAAAGACATCCTCAAGAACCTCAAGGAAAATAGTGCGGATGCCGATATTAAAAAAGATGGACCAAGATGAGATAGGTAACGTACAAACTCATCCCGGTCGGTGTCGTCGTGAGGGATGTTCCTTCGCTCGATACCAAAGGCCATAATGTGGTGAAGAAAATCCGGCGGATCGAGCCTGGATTGTTTTGGTATGAGGGAAATGAAGTTTTCTTTAATAGGTCGGCCACGTCCCATACTACCGTCCCGTAAATAGTTAGCGGCGGATGAGCTTGTCGCTGGCAATATAAAGGGGTGAAAATGTCAGAAAATTCATGGGAACCATGATGTCCCCCAGCCCATTCACGCAATAGAGCCTGGAAATGAAGAAATAATGAGCCTTAAGTTCACTCAGAAACAGCCCCCCAAAACATCATAGATTCATGTCCGTGCCGGACGCACAAAAAGGAAGAAACCATGGAAACCAGTGAATCCTTGCTTAAGAAAGCATTGGTCTTAAGACCGCAAGATCGATTCTTGTCCCCCAGGTCCACCAGGTCCCAACTACATCTTCGCCCGTCCATTCTGTCAATGTTTAGGGCGCACAAGGCGCAATATTGGAGGATCCCAAGATAAGACAAACTTGTCTTCGGGGATCTGTGGCAGATTTGTCAGAAATTCAGGAACCAGGTCATCCAAAGTTGGTGGTGATTGATGGTATTTTTCTCGATACGCATGGGTGGCTTGTAAGACTACTGCCGCCTTTTCAAATACCATAATCCTTTTTTCATAGCGCTCACGCACTAGTTCGTCTTTTTCCATGGCATGCATGGCCTTCAGCCATGTAAGTCCTGCGTAGATGTCTCCACCTTCAGCAGCCAATATGGCAGCAAGGCTCTTGAGTATCTGTGGTCCTGAAGGCCTTTCTGCTGCCTGGTTCAAAAAATATGCAGCCTCTTTAGGTTCATTCAGGAGATGGAAGTAATTAAAACCGATGAAAAAAGGCAAAATCCAGTTATCCGGAAGGGCCTTTATGCCGTTCTGGAGTATGGAATTAGCCTGTCTTGTTCGCTCTGGGCCAATGTAAGTGAGACTTGATTGACACATAAAATATGTGTCGATAAAAGCGGGATGCAGTGCAGAGGCAGCTTCGAAATTCTCCGTCAGGCTTGAAGCATAGTCTTCAGGGTCCCTGCCTGGTTCAAGACCGCCAAGAAATACGCTTGTCTTGACAAATAGTATTTCTGCGCCAAGCTGTTTGAGATAGCAAAGGGATATTTTTTGAGACCATGCCGGAAGGGGGAAGGAAAGCATGAGAGGCCTCTTGTCAAAAAACGCCTCCTGCTGAAAAAAGCAAAAGAGATAAAGTGAGAATGTGGCGACTAAAAAAGAAAAGCGACGCATTACACC
>JAUWVG010000048.1 GCA_030617525.1 Candidatus Aminicenantota bacterium
AATCCTCGATCCCTTGAATCCTTGACCCCTTTTTTTTATTCTAAGCTGCCGATGGTTTTTTCGACTTCTTCAAGGATCTCGCAGGATTTGACCAGCTCTTTCATCCGTGTGTGGTCGGGATACAGGGGTCTGTCGATATCAAGAAATTCCACATATTTCCGAATGACGTCCTTGGCCTTTGTCACGCCTTTTCCGAAAACATATTCCCTAAAATCCAGAGCCTGTGCCGCAGCCATAAATTCGATCCCCAGGATTCCGTAAGCATTATCGAGAATCTGGAAATTTTTTATGGCTGTATTCATGCCCATAGAGACAAAATCCTCCTGATCGGCAGCTGCAGGAATGGATTGGATGCATGCCGGCATGGATAAAATACGCTGTTCGACAATTTGTGTGTCGGCAGTATACTGGCTGAGCATCATTCCGGAAAACATCCCCCCACCTTTTGTTAGAAATGCCGGAAGGCCCACACTTAACGCCGGATTATTGAGTCTATTCATCCGTCTTTCAGATAGAACGCTGACCATCGTGATTGCTGCCCCAATCATGTCCATAGGAAGTGCGACCGGAGACCCCTGAAAATTAGCTCCCGAAATCTGGAGGTTTTCATCAGGGAAAAAAACCGGATTATCACCGACTCCATTCAGCTCAATCTCGACCTGTGACCGGGCCCATGCTACAGCGTCATGGGCGGCACCAATCACCTGCGGAGTTGAACGCATGGAATAAGCATCCTGGACACGAGATTTAACCCTACCCTCTTTTAGATCTCCTCCCGCAATCAGCTTTTGTATGGCTTTTGCACAGCGCACCGCCCCTGGAAAACCACGCACTTCATGGAGCTTTGGCGTATAGGGTTTCATATTGGCTTTCAGAGCATCAAGGGACATGGCGGCCGCAATTTCAGTCTGCTTCAACCAATTATTAGTGTCATAAAGAAGCAATGCACTCATGGCAGTAAGTAAATTGGATCCATTAATAGTCGCCAATCCGTCACGGGCTAAAAGATCGGGAACCGGGATCCCCGCTTTATCCATAGCGTCCTTTCCCTCAAGAAGCTCACCTTTATAATAGGCCTCCCCCTCCCCGAGCAAAAGCAGCGCTATCTGGGACATTGGAGCCAGGTCTCCGCAAGCACCCACAGACCCCTTTTGGCAAACAAAAGGGGTCACACCTTTGTTCAGCATCTCGATTAATGTATTCGTAATTTCTGGCCGGCACCCAGAATTTCCATGGGCATGGACATTGATCCGGCCAGCCATTGCCGCACGCACAAATTCAATGGGTGCAGGATCACCAATACCGGCAGCATGGTTATATATCAAATATTTCTGAAAATCCTTGATCTGATTATCATCCAGAACCATCTCGGAAAATTCCCCTATCCCCGTGTTTACGCCATACACAATCTCTTTGGCCTGAATTTTTTTCTCAAGCATCGCTCGACATTTTTTTATTCTCTCCAAAGCCTCCGGGTGTAAATTCACCTGTTCATTGTCTCGTGCAATTCGGACAATTCTTTCAACTGTCAAATTTGAGCCGTCTAGCAAAATCGTCATTTCTGCCTCCAGTTTTTATTAATATATTAGAACCTTTAATTTTTACTACAGTCCCCTGTCTATGTCAAAACAACTTGCCAGATTGAAAAATTCGACATACAATCATGCTTCAGAAAACCTGAAAAGAAATGGGACCTTTTCACATTCTTTTACAACAAGACAACACAAATCTTCTCTTTAAAAAGGAGCCGGCATGAGAAAAAGAATTTTCTTTATACTGATATGTCTTTTGTATTGCCTACCGTTGGCTGCAGCTGAAATCGACAGCCTTTCTCAAGTCTTTCAGCTCAGCAAAGGACTGTTAGACCGAGATGGAGATTCAATTGCTGACACAATTGCACTGCGCATCATCATCCCGGATTTGCCCACGGCTGAAGAACTGGCAGTGGCTTCAGACATCGCGGCCCGTGCCAATCTGGAAAGCCTTGTCATTGACTTCGGGCTTGTGCAAAAGGAATCTGAACTGCTAAGGGAAGAGGACACTCAAACTATTTCCGTTCTAATCGGGACAAATTTGAATCTCGTTAAAACCCTGAGCAAAAACAGGGGCTTAAATCTCGAAAATTTAGGCAGCGATCAAGGATACATCTCTCTCTATTCTCAGAACGGCCAAGATTATATTATACTCGCTGCCGGCTCAGAGAAAGCGCTATTAAAAACAGGAAGAGCCTTTTTTCTCCGATGGCCATACCTCTGGGATATTTGGGGACGAGATGAAGGAGATACATACCAAACCGTAGAGGAAAACCTGGAGGATTTCTTGGAAAACATTGGCTCAGATTTCAGTGATATTTCTATTCAATCTGCATCTTACGAATTCCCTTCGATAACATCTCCCTATGACGCCATTAAACGCCTGAGGTTCAACACAGGAGAAATCAATAATCTTTCTGTGAGGATCGAATTTTCAAACCTGGACCACATGGAAAACGCACAAAAAGCTTTTGAGGCTCTTCAACAAAGCCATAAAAAAGGTGAAAAGACGGATGTGCTCAATTATTCCGGCTGCAATCAAATATCTATCGAAATGAGGAGCGAGAAAAACTTTGCGAATGTGACCATCAAAAGAATCGGGCTTCCAAAAAGATTTCTCACACCATCCTACAAATCTCCCGTCAGGCCCAGTCGATCCGGCAAGAGTTTTGATCTGCTCAACCTATTCTCTACACAAGGCGTGTATTCCGATAGAGACAAGGACTCTCATGCCGATGGGTTGGACACTCGACTCATTATTTCTCACAGCCAAAGTTATCCGGGTATTGACCAATTGGCTTCCCGCCTCGTCCTGGACACAACAGGTGCATCCTTTCCTATCGTCCAGCTTGATACAGAAGTCGAAAATCCAAAAGCACTTGTCTCACCTATTCTTATCGGGAAAGACAATCTTCTCTCTTTGGATCTGCTCAAAACTGCAAAGCTTAAAATCCCTCATCTTGAAAGAAGCTGGGGTGTTGTCACAGTTGTACCTGAAGCACTCAATAAGTCCAGCGCCTTGATCATCGACGGTGCGGACAGTGAAGGGATGGAAAAAACGTTGTCCTATCTGAGCCAGACCTTCCCCTATTTGAAAGAATTTAAAGAGGGAGAGGTTCGCGTTCATGATGTCTTTGCTCTACTGGAAAAATTCTTTAATGGAGAGAATGGAACTGCAGAGGCGTATTTTTCCATGCAGCTTAAAACAATCCTCGAGGAAATTAAAGACAAATATTTTGAATCCGTGGAATTGGAACTCTACCTCCCCCAAAAAAACGAGAGTTTTGAAAAGGCACTGCAGGAGAATCTAATAAAAACACTCCGCACCGAAAAATTCCAACTCAAGAGTTTTGCCCTCAAGGACAACAAGATCATCTTTGAAAAACAGAAAGCCTTTGCCTGGGAAAAAGATGAAGCTCTCAAGGAAATTCAAGAAGCCTTTGGACAGCTGAAGAAAACAACACAACCTGTCCGGATAAGTGTCGGCATCAGTGAATCTCTTAAAATCCGAGAAGAATTCAAAGCTGAGATCGAAGAACTTCTTTTTTCTAAGGGTATCCAAAATATGGAAGTGGAAGTCCTCTGTTCCTACAAACAGGGCTTCTTCTGGCTGTCTGAAAAAATCATCCCTTCTCTTAAAGACCAAAATGTCGATCGTCTCCTGATCAGATTTTCTGAGGAGAACGACAACTTTAACCAACCGAAACGATTCTACTCCGATCCTTACCGCTGGCTTCAAGAACTCTATCCCGTGGATGAAATCATCGCTAGAGATACGGACATCCCTCTTGAAAAAATCGAATTCGAGATGAAAAACGAGACCTCTCCTGTTTATGAAGTTCTGGCCTTTGATATGAACAATCGAGTCCTGCTTCAAGAGACGTTTTCTCCAAGAACGCGTGAGGATTCTTATCTAAAAGTTCTTCCCGAATGGGGAAATGTTAAACTGACGACGGGATGGATCACTGTTCAACAGGGATCAAGGACGATTCTCGACACGTCTCTCAAGACCGACATGGAGAGATTCTGGGATTTTTATCAGGATGAAGTCCTCCCCGAAGTCTATTCCTTCATACTGAAGAAGACAGGAAATAAACCCGCTTTTACTAAACAGCCCTATTTTAAGAGACTTCTATTCGAGTTGTGGCTGAGTGAACCGGATTACAGGCTGGGCCTCGATGAGGAGATCATCAGCAGTCTGGAATCCATCCATGATGAACTCTATTTTGACACCCTTGATTTCATTCGAGGCATCACAGAAATTGAACTTGAGGACGAAAGCTTGGCCGAAGACAGCTCACGCTATTCCGCTCCTGGAAACATTCTGCCTCTAATCCATCCTTCTACCGAGGGAAAGCAGGGACGTGTCAAGGTGATATTTGAGGATTGGCAGGCACGTTCTCCACAGCTTTTGTTAAAGTGGAAAGAAAAAGACAAAATTGAATATTCGAAAAAATTCGTCTTTCCCAGCCTCAAGATGGAAAACCCGAAGGTCCCAACATTTGTGTTTAACGGTACAGACAAGTGCATCGAACAACTTTATGTCGAAGTCAGTTTTAAAAAGGAGACAGAATACACAACTCTTATCAACATCATTGAAGAGCACAGGAAGCTTAAAGAACAGGGAGTCCTGGAAACACCCTTTATTTTTCCCCGTTTAAAATCTCTCATCCTTTCTCTCAAATTCGAGGACCTTGTCAAAGAAGAAAAGTTCCCTGTTTTTCCCGGAGAAATGGATCCCGGAACAACTCCTCCAGAAAAAGATCTATCAACTCCAATAACTCCGACAGATGAAATCATCTCTCCCCAGAAATGCCTGGATATCGTTGAACAACTTGGACACCTGGATAAAATCCAAACCTATATTGCAGGAAGATCATTTGAAAACCGACAGATTCCAGTTCTTGAAATATTTACACCCATCGGAAAACACATCTCCGTCCCCCGACTCATCACATTCAAACCTACGCTCTATCTCAGCGGCCGTCAGCATGCCAACGAAGTTTCCGCCACAAATTATATCCTTAAATTTGCTGAACTCCTTGCGACTGATGATCGGTATTTAGAGTACACAAAGAAGTTAAACTTTGTTCTCCACCCCATGGAGAATCCCGATGGGGCCGCCCTGGCGTATAGCCTTCAAAAGTTGACTCCGTTCCACAGCCTTCATGCCGGCCGCTACACGTCTCTGGGAATCGATGTCAGCAATCAAGTAGGATCCTCCAAACCACTCCTGCCTGAGGCTAAAGTCCGTGGGACCCTCTATAATAAGTGGCTCCCGGATATTTACCTGAACCTTCACGGTTATCCCTCACATGAATGGGTGCAGCAGTTCTCTAACTACTCTCCATATCTTTTCCGGGACTACTGGATTCCCAGAGGCTGGTTCGCCTATTACAGAAGTTTGACTCTTCCCATCTACCAGAAATGGACTAAGGCCGGCACAGAGCTTAAAGACATCATCATTCGTGATATGACATCAGATCCGAAAATTAAAGACTCCAATAACAAATTCTATGACAGATACTTTCGTTGGGCTGCGCGCTGGCAGCCCCATATGAATTATTTAGAGAGAGACTTGGGGCTCAACTTGTATGCCAAGAGACGATCATCGCGAGCCTCCAGACTGTCCAGCCGTCGTCGATTGACGTTTGTTGAAGAGACTCCTGAACTCATGGATGAGACCGCTCAAGGCCCCTGGCTCGATTTCCTCGTCACACAGGGATTGACCTACTTGTTTGCACACCTGGATTATCTTTCTCAGGCAAATTATGAAATTGTCCGTATCGAAGAAGAAAGCCAAGGCCGAGTGTCTATCCAGTTTGTCAGGGATCGTCCCGGAGAAATCAAAAAAAAGTAAATTAAAAAAATAAAATATATTGTACAAATATTGAACATGATTTGTTATAATATAAATAAGAAGCCTTAACTAGGTCAGATCCCGATGCAAAAACAAATAAGATTGCTGCTGTTGATTGAGGATTTTTCCCTCTATGATCTTCTTATGAAATCTTCAATTGCAGATAACTGCGAAATTTTCTTTTTAGAAAAAATTAAAGACGCTTCAACCTCCATAAAGGCCAACAATATCAATGTGGTTATCATCGATATAGACCGGAACAAGGGAGAGAGATTCAACCTCCTGAAGAATTTAAAAAAATCTGACCGGCTATTGAATGTCATTATCACAGGTCAACCGCTCGGGACGAACGATGTTATGGAATTTATCAATCATGGAGCACTGGGCTATTTAGAAAAACCCGTCAAACTCGAAGAAATCGAAAAAATTCTCGAAAAGATCGCCGAAAAAAGTAAATTGCGACAGGAAACCTATAAGCTGGAAAAGAAGCTTGAGAAAAAATATTACTTTGAAGGGATGGTGGGAAAAAGCCCACACATGTATGAAATTTTTTCCCTTTTAGAAACCATTGCTCCCTATTTCTCAACTGTCCTTATCACCGGAGAAACTGGAACCGGAAAAGAGCTGGTAACAAAAGCTATTCACAATCTCAGCCCCTTTAAAAATAAAGATCTTGTTGTCTGCGACACTGCATCCATTCCAGAAAATCTCGTTGAATCAGAACTCTTTGGTTATATGAGAGGAGCTTTCACCGGAGCAGACAGGAATAAACGGGGATTATTTGAGGAAGCCAACGATGGGATTATCTTTCTGGATGAAATCGGAGAAATCCCTCTCACTACTCAAGCCAAACTTCTTCGGGTCCTCGAAAGCGGCCAGTTCAGACCATTGGGGTCCAATCAAAATATTCAAGTGAATATCAGGGTCATTGCCGCCACAAACCGCGATCTGAAAGAATATGTTAAAAGCGGCAAATTCAGGCAGGACTTATATCACAGACTCAACAGAGTTGAAATCCACCTTCCTCCCTTAAGAGAAAAACCCGAAGATATATCCTTATTAATCAGGCATATGCTCAATATTATGAGCAAAAAAATGGATAAACAGGTTTACGGCGTTTCGCGGGATGTGCAGAAATTATTCCAAAAGTATGATTGGCCCGGAAATATCAGAGAGCTGGAAAATGTCCTGGAAAGAGCATCCATTTTAACCAAAAAAACCTTTATTGACTTAGTCGATTTACCTAAAGACCTCCTGGATTATTCTAAATCAAAGCTTAAATTGCCTTTCTTTTCTAGAGAAAATCTCGCCACTCTCGATGAAATGGAAAAGGAATATATCTCTTTTCTTTTAAAAAAGACCGAAAACAACTTAAGAAAGACCGCCATCGTTTTAGATATCTCCCGAACAACCCTCTATAATAAACTCAAGAGATACGATATCCCTTTTCGTGAATAGATCTTTATTTTAAGGGGTTGCGTGTTCACTTTGTGAACATATTTATTATTCACTTTATTCACATTGTCCTTCTACTCTCAATGTTATCTACACGTTACAAATTTTTAAGGTTGGCACCTTTCTTGCATTGATAATCCATGCGAGGTGAAATATAAAAAATTACTAAAGTTCCTCTGAAGCCTGAGTTGGAATACAGGCCCATTAATGGACATGTTCACTTATTGCACAATTTATTTTCAAGCTTAACTTGTTTAGTTTCAATAAGATAAACAAATATCCTTCATTATGTTCACATATTGAACATTATTCCTCAGCTTTCCACAGTTTGATATCAGCCTAATTAGTTTATTTTCAATGAGTTAACCACGTTTTCATATTTGGCATCTTTCTTGCTTTTAAATTTGACATGTGTACAAGGCAAGGAGAAACCAAGATGGAAAAAGGAACAAGGTGGCTAGGATTCCTCAAAACAATAATCATGGGAGTATTGATGGTCGCTTTTGTGATCAATGTTCCTATGATCGCCAGCGAGAAAACCGTTTATAACGATGAAGTTTTTTTAGCTGAAATTTTGTCCGAAACAGTGATTATAGATTCCGGATTCACACCCCCTGCTCTCAGCACTGCAACCGCCTCAATGGATATCAGTTTAGAGAAGACAGAAATCACATCAAATGCTCGCTCTTTGACTCTTTCTCCCCAAAGACTCAGCCTTCAGTCCTACTCAATGTCTCCTCAGAATATATCTTTTAATCCCAGGCAAAGAGGAAACGCCGGATTCACGGCCGCCTTGGCATCTACCGTCCTCCTTCATGCAGCCGATTATTACACAACCGTGAATGCACTGAAATACAGCAGACTTGAAGAAGGCAATCCCTTTATGAAAAAGATTGTTAACAATCAGCTTCTCTTTGGAGCCATTAAACTTGGAGTAGCAGGATTACAGGTCACCCTTCTGAAGGGCCTCTATAAAAAGAACAAAACACTGGCCTGGATTGTAGGGACGGTTATGAATGTAGGGCTCTCCTGCGTGGTCGCCAACAACTTCAGTAAAACCCAAAAAGCTAAAACCTGCCTAGGATACTAATTTAAAGAAAAGGATTCAAGGGTTCAAGGATTCTAGGGTTCGAGTGTTTTTTTTAACGATTTAAGATGCAAAGGATTCGAGGATTCAAGGGTTCAAGGGGTGTCATCACGAACGATCGCAGAGAGTGTGGTGATCTCATAATGTTTCCGCAGAGACTTGAGATCGCTTCGCAGTGCTCGCGATGACAGGTGATGGCAGTTTTTATAAATAATTCAGGCTAAAATTTCTTTTATATGTTCCAATACTTCGGCTAAAACAAAAGACTCCACATCCATTCCTAAACGAAAGTGCTGGGGGCTTTCAAACAGACTTCCCGGGATGACGGCCGTATCAAAGTCTTCCCGAAGAATTCGAGCCAGTTCATCACCGGATAATCCAGATTCAATCCGGGGAAAACAGATGATTCCTCCCGAAGGTTCAATCCAAGTTAAACAACTCTCGTCCTCAATGAAACCTTTGATAAGGTTCACATTTTGATGAATCCTTTCCTTTTTCCTCAGTTTAATGGAAGCTAATTGATCAAACATCTTGGATGAAATCAATTCTCCGATAAAAACGCCTTCCACAAGACTGTAATCAAGAAAAACCTTCATTTTTTCCACAATCTCAGGAGGAGCAAGAATCCATCCGCAGCGCAGGCCGGGAAGGCCAAAAACCTTGGTTAAACTCGAGATTACAATAATATTGTCTGCAAGATGAAAAGAGGTCTGCCCGACCTCTCCATCAAGGAATTCGAGATAAACCTCATCGACAACCAAAAAAACTCCCTTCTTATTTGCGGCCTCAGCCATATTTTTTAACATCGAAGTGGAGAGAGAGACTCCACTTGGATTGTGCAAATTTGTCAGCAAGACAAATTTTACATTTTCAGACAGCTGTTTCTCGAATTCATCGAGGTCAAATGCATAGCCTTGCTCATATTTCCGATCCAGTCGAACGATCTGTCCACCAAAAGCCTGTGGAACAGCCCAGAGAGGCTCATAGGCCGGCCTTTCGACAAGAACCTTATTGCCTCCTTTATTCAGAAGCAGGGCACATACCAGGAATAGAGCAAAAGATGTCCCCACGGCAAGCATCACATTGTCCTCATGGACTTGATATCTTTTTGCAATCGCCTGAATGAGGGGCAGATACCCGTAAGAATTTTCTCCATAAATCTCCAGATCCTCAATGCCGACACCCAGCTCTTTAAGAGACAAGTTTGACACACCACTAGGGCATAAATCGTATTTGGCATGTCCCCTTGTCTTCATCCACTCCATATATTTAATGGGCTTAAATTCCATGACACCTCTCCCAATTGTCCTCTTTTTGTTTAATTTTTCTCATGATATTCATTGCATCTAACCATCTTATACTAAGCATCTCAATTTCCGAGATTTTAAGAATGAGTTCTGTAAAGTGAAAAGAAACCACGTTGCGCTTTCCCCAGCGAGGAAAGCTCACTCGATCTCCGTCCTCGCTCTCACCTCCCTTGCGGGAGATGAACCATGCCCGCT
>JAUWVG010000063.1 GCA_030617525.1 Candidatus Aminicenantota bacterium
TTTATCACTTTGATGGTGTCTGATTTTCTCATTGTCCTGTTCAGTTTCATTCTGGCATTCTTCATACGGAGCGAGATCCTGCCGCATTTATTTGTGAGATTCAAGGAGATCGAGTTGGCCCCATTTTCTAATTTCCTCCAGTACTTCTACATGGCCGGTATATGGACGATCTTTTTTACCTACGAAAAACTGTACACCAAAAGGTTCTCGTTCTGGGAAGAGGTGAAAGTCCTGTTAAAAAGTACAACGATCGCATCATCTGTCATTATGATCATTTTCTTTATGTCTCGAAGACAGATAGGATTTTCAAGAACCATCGTCGTGCTGGCCTGGCTACTGAGCCTGATCCTCTTTCCCCTCTCCCGGTACATCGTCAAAACTCTGCTGATCAACGCCAATCTATGGAAAAAGAAACTTTTGATCCTGGGCGTTCAGCAAACAAGTCTTCAAATCCTTAAAAACATCAAAGCCAACAAAACCATGGGATATGAAGTCATTGGTTTTTTAGATGACGATCCGGAAAAGATAGGAAAGAAGTATATGGGAGTTGAGGTACTAGGTCTGATCTCCCAGTTCGAAGAGATCGCCAACACTTACAAATTCAAGGACATCATGATCGCCACCCCTCATTTACCAAGAAAAAAACTCGAAATACTTCTCTCAAAATGTGCAAGATTAAGTGATTCGATGTGGCTCATCCCAAGAAGTGGTGATTTCATAACAGAAGGAGTTGACATCGAGATCATCGGTGATGTCCTCTCCTTGTATTTTAGAAAGAACCTTGCCAAGCCGTGGAATATTGCTATTAAATACATTTATGAAACGATCCTCACCATCCTCTTTGTTATTGTATTCTTCCCCGTGTTTCTAGTCATTGCCATAGCCATACAATTGGATTCGAAGGGCCCCGTATTATATATCCAGGAAAGGATAGGCAAGGGAAAATCTATCTTTAAGCTCTTCAAATTCCGTTCAATGTATATGGATAACGATGAAAGGTTGACTGAATACCTGAAGGAGGATCCTCAGGCCAGAGAAGAATGGGATAAATACAAAAAACTAAAGAATCACGACCCGCGCGTAACTCCCGTGGGAAAATTCTTGAGAAGATACAGCCTGGATGAACTGCCCCAGCTCTTTAATGTCCTTCAGGGAAAGATGAGCCTTGTGGGTCCCAGGCCTTACCTGGCAAAAGAGCTGGAAGGCAAAGATACATTTAAGGATGTCATCGCATTGGTCAAACCCGGTATTACAGGCCTATGGCAGATCAGCGGCCGGTCAGAGCTTCCTTTTGCCAAACGAATCTCACTCGACGAATACTATATCCGCAATTGGTCCGTTTGGTTGGATCTCACGATCTTGCTGAAAAGCCTGAAAGCCTGGTTCTCCCAACAAGGCGCCTACTAAAAATTCCACTGTACGATTTCCCGTTTACTGAAGAAAGATGGTTTGATAGTATATCCCCTAACACAGAAGAAGAGACACAGAAGTGGAGAACACCAAAAATTCAAGCCTTGATGTCCATCAGGTGGAAATCACATCCATAGCCAGAGGAGCCGGGACTGTTTTTTTTGGAACGATCTTAGGTGCCGGGCTGAAATATCTGTTCGAATTGATCGTAGCCAAGAACTTGGGAGCGGAGCTTTTTGGTCTGTTCTTCCTCGGATTCTCTATATTCAAGATCCTTGAACGGCTGTCAACTCTAGGGCTAAATTACGGTGTCTTACGCTATGTCGCCCTCTGCAGAGGAGAAGACGATAAACCCAGGATCAAGGGAGTAATCCTCTTATGCCTTAGAATAGTTTTCGTGACCGGTGCAGTGTTGGGAATCCTCTTGTTTTTTTTCTCATCAACTCTGTCAGCAAAATTTTTTCCGGGTTCTTCTCTTACCCCGGTATTGAAGATTTTTGCTTTAGGAATCGCATTCACCGGATTGACTGAGATTTTTGTGTTCTCAACACAGGCATTCCAGATCATGAAATACAAGGTCCTTGTCAGACGGATCATAGAGCCCGGGATGAGTATTGTTGCTTTCCTCATTTTATTGCTTTTGGGATGGAAAATACTCGGTGCAACTCTAGCATTTTTAATATCTATATCTATAGGAACTGTTGCGGCTTTCCTCTTCATGCGCAAAATCATTCCCTACCTGACAACAAAACAACCTGAGCCTGTCTACGAGGCCAAAAAAATATTGAGCTTTTCTTGGCCACTTTTTTTCGTTGGTTTTATTAGCCTCATCAACACATATATCAACACGCTGATGCTTGGATATTTCAAAACAGCCAAAGAAGTGGGGATCTATGGCCCGACCTGGAGAACGGCACTCCTTATCGCCATCATACTGGAATCCTTCAACTCCATTTTCGCGCCGATTATTTCTGACCTTTACAACAGAAAAGAGATAAGGAAGTTGGAGGACTTGTTCAAAACTGTCTCCAAATGGATTTTCACCGTGAGTTTTCCTCTGACACTCTTGGTTGTTTTCTTCGCAAGGGAGATCCTGAGTTTTTGGGGCCCAGAATATTCCCGGGGATTCATAAGCTTGATCATTCTTGCCCTTGCCCAACTCATCAATTGCACGACCGGAGCATGTGGATTTATGATCATGATGTCGGGACGAACAAAAATCAACTTGTTCAACACTCTCTCAGCTTTGGTTTTGACAATCGTACTCTCCATTTTCTTAATTCCCGAGTATGGCATCTTGGGCGCAGCTCTCAGCTTTGGTGTGGTGCTCTCGATAGTTGGCTTGGCCAGACTCATCGAAGTCTACATCATCATGAAAATCCATCCCTTCAGATTCGACTATTTAAAACCTGTTTTTGCTGGTGGAATATCCATTTTTATACTCTTTTTTGGAAAAAAACTCCTCCCCATTTCGGTCCATCCAATGCTTGAAATGTTTTTTGGTTTCTCTGTCTTCGTGAGTGTTTATGTGTTGATATTAATCTTAATGGGTCTGGAAGAGGAGGACAAATTCATTTTGACGAAAATCAAAGATAAGTTTATAACTAAAAGAAACTATCCCGGAAACAAAAAAACCTCCAATGATGAAGGTAGAAATTTATAACGGGTGACATGACAGACAACAAAGTTTTTATTTTCGGCATCGATGGTGCTACCTGGGATGTCCTGAATCCTCTCATCCAAAACGGATCGATGCCTAACCTTAGGAGGCTGATAGAAGATGGAATAAAAGGGACTCTTCACTCATCCATTCCACCTGATACAGCCACGGCATGGACCACCTTTCAAACAGGGGTGAACCCTGGAAAACATGGAATTTTTGCCTTCAATCAGTACACACCAGGCACATACCGACCCACATTTATAAACTCGGAAAAAATCCTTCTGGATACGATCTGGCAAGTCATAAGCCAGAATGATAGACAGGTTATCATTCTGAATGTCCCAGTAACCTACCCCCCGTACAGAGTCAATGGCAGCATGGTGACTGGACTGCTGACACCAAGTCTCAAATCCCATTTCACCTATCCTGAGGAGCTTGCGCATGACATCCTGGACTTCGAGGCAGACTATACGATTATTACAACACAACAAGTCTTTAACCGAACATCATTACAAAACTTTGTGGATAAACTGATTCATACTGAACACAAACGAACAAGAGTCATGCGATTTCTATTGGCAAAAAAAGAGTGGGATGTTGCAATGATCCACTTTCAGTCGACAGATCCTCTCCAACATGCAGTCTACTGCTATCTTGACCAAACTCATCCCTTGTATGATCAAAAGAAACACGATCTGGTCACAAAACTATACCGATCGATCGATGACAATATTGGTCAGTTAATGGAGGACCTTCAGCCCGAGACTCTAAAGATTATCCTTTCCGATCATGGCTTCACTTCTGTACACAAAACTATCCATCTCAACAATTTTCTCATCAATCAAGGTTTAATGGCTCTTAGAGATAAAGGAATACGCAGTAAAAAGTTCCTTCCTATCTTGAAGTTGCTCAGAGCGATCGACCAAAGACTGGTCAGAGGGCTCCTCTCTTTTGCCAAAGGAGCAAACATCAGAGCCAAAGTTAAACTGGATGAGTTTATCGACTGGGAAAATACAAAAGCCTCCATGCTCAGCGGTTGGCTGTATGGGATGATACACCTGAACTGTCAGGGAAGAGATCCAGAAGGAATCGTATCCATGGGAAATGAGTATGAAGAACTCAGAGATATGATTAAACAAAAACTCCTTTCCCTAAGAGATCCTGAAACCCAAACATCCCCGATCAAAGAAGTCTGGAAACGGGAAGAATTATATGACGGTGATTCTATGGAGCACGCTCCAGATCTGATCGTGATTCCTGAAGACGGGTATGAGTTCAGCCGCAGCTTTATCACAGGCTCAAAAGATATTATAAAAAAAAATGTCCTGAAAAAGGATCACACCGGCACACACACCAGACAAGGAATTTTTGTTTTCTCTGGGAACAACATCAGCGGAGAAAATCCGCTAAAGGAGGCAAACATCGTAGATCTATTTCCAACGATCCTCTACTCTCTGGGGATTCCAATCCCTGATTACACAGACGGCAAAGTTCTCTCCGAACTGTTCACAGAAAGCTTCCGAAACAGCCATTCCATTCGATATGAAACGCACAAAGACCGAGAAAAACGGAAGAGAGAAAAAGAGGCGTACTCGGAAAAAGATGCCAAAAAGATTGAACAGAGGCTTAAGGACCTGGGCTACATGTAACTTATATTATTTAGAAAAAATGCCGATATACTTATTAACAAAACCAATATCCGAGTATTCCCAAAATTTTTCCGGGAATTACTTTAAAAATCCCTATTGTGAAGTAATTTTTTTTATCGACATTTTTTCCCCTTCGGGCGAGCCAATCTCACCGGATCTGCTTTGTTGCGGCCCATTTGCGGTGGACTACCACAGCTTCATGGGCCGACGCCACGCATCTCCGGCAATCTTAACTCGTAAACAATATAAGTTAAAAAACTGATAGGAGTCATGACAAAAATTAAGAATAAAGATATTGTGATCCTTTCAAACATCGAATGGGATTTCCAGTGGCAGCGACACCAAATCTTCGCCTCATTTTTCAGTCAAATCTCTCGGAAAGTAGTATTTATCGAAAGTCAGGCGAAAAGAAATCCGAACATCAAAGATATTCCACGTATAATCGAGAGATTTCTGCGTTTTCTCAAAAGTCGGGGACAAAAAACACCCCGGAAAAAAGCAGATAAACATGGAAATAATTTGATCGTTTTTTCTCCATTAGTTTTGCCCTCCACCTTTAAAGTCTTTCGAGCGTTCAACCGAAAAATCTTCATTCCGTGGCTTGTGAAATCTATTCAAAAACAGGGCATCACGGATCCCATTATCATGAACTACTCACCTACTCAGACATCCATAGACATTATTAAAACCATAAAACCCCGATTTGTCATCTACGATTGTGTTGAAAACTTTCCCGAATATCCAGGAGTGCCAAAGGATACAGCAGAAATTGAGAATATCATTTTTGAAGAGGCCGATATGGTCATCACCGACTCTAAATTCCTGTATGAAAAGGCAAAAAATATCAGAACCGATGTGATCAGGATACTGCCCGGTGTGGACTATCGACATTTTAGTCAAGCGGATACGGGTCAGCTCTCCGATCCACCAAAAACTCTATGCTACTTTGGCGGCATTCACGAGAGGCGCATCGATTTTGCGTTGCTTCAAGAACTCGCATCTTCTCGAGAGCTCACGATAAAGATATTCGGTCCTGTTAAGTCGAAAATGCCCAGCTTCCCGAAAAATGTGATCTTCCATGGAGCCATACCTTATAAGAAACTCCCAGAGCATCTCAAAAAGTGCGACTGCTTTATCCTTCCCTACAAGATATCTGAATTCACCAAAGGTATCATCCCGGCAAAAATATTCGAGTGCTTTGCAACTGGAAAGCCTATAATCGTAACGCCCCTGCCCTCTTTTCAAGAATTCAAGGACTTGATCTACTTTGGCAATACGGGTTCCCAATGGTTGAAAGAACTACAAGAGATGGAACATCTCGAGAATGAACAAAAATATGAAAGAAGAAAAATGTTAGCCAAAGAGAATTCTTGGGAAAATCGATTCCAAAAATTGCTTACCAACCTCGAGAATAAGCTTGCATCCGAAAAGGAATGACATGACAAGTGAAACATCAAGATCAAAGCGCGGAATTCCTTTTTTAAGCACCAAAATCACGACAGATATCATCCTGTTTTTTGCTCTCATTCCCATCTGGACAGCTCTGGGGATCACTCAATTTTTTGGCCCTGTCCTAATGGCTTTTTTATTTATAAAACTGCTCATAACCTCTACAAAAAATAACACTCCAATCAAAATTCCTTTTTTGATCTCAACTTTGATGGGGCTCTTCCTCTTATCTTCGCTCATTTCTGGCTTATTCATTCAAGAGTCCTATTGGGGATTGGTCTTTATCAGAAATTTTATCGTCTACTTGGGGGCTTTTGCACTCGTGCTGATAATCATAAATAGTGTCAAAACCAAACAAAATTTGATCCATATCCTGTGGGCATTAACCATTCTGTCATTTTTTGCAGGCATGATCGGACTTCTTGGACTGCTTGATACTATTCCTGCGGGCATGAAATTTGTAACACCGATCTCAAAGCTACTTCCTGAAAGCATTAGAACCAGCGAGTACCTCAGGGCAACCTTGTATCCGTCAATCAGCGGATACTACCAAGAAATATTCGGCCTGAAACTCATAAGGATCAGTTCCATATTTCTCTTTCCCAATATCTTTGCCGCAGCCATATTGATCCTATTCCCCTATCAATTTTTCCTTTTTGTCTTATCCAAAGGATGGAAAAAACTCGTATTAGCTCTGAATAGCATTCTTCTACTCGTTTGCCTGATATTTACCTATTCACGAAGCGCCATTTTAGGCATTTTTCTAGGATTTCTTTACTTTATTCACCTCCAGGGGATAAGAAAGAAACGACAGAAAAGTCAGAGATTAAATTTTCTAACCGTCACTGTCGTTGTTCTTGTCATTTTCCTCATCCTTATAATTGCCATCAACACTATGACACAGATCAAGCCACTGAGTGTAAAGGCCCGAACAACCATTCTGAAAAATACAATCCAATCTTGGAAAGAGAGTCCAGTCTTCGGATGGGGGACTCAAAGAAATATGGAGGTTATCGGAGAAACCTCCCCCATTCCTCCCCTAGGATCACACAGTACTTACCTGAGCTTTCTGTATAGATACGGATTGTCTGGATTCATTCTGTACATTGCGATGATCGTGGTTCTCTTCACTGAGCTTAAGCGTTCCCAACTCTCATCCCGTCCAGACTCATTCTGGAAAAATTTCAGCACAATCTGTGGATGGATATTCTTCGGAAATCTGGTGCAAGCCATCTTCATAGTCATGGATTACGATGTCGTTATTCTGTTATTGATCTGGATGAACTGGGGATTTATTCTTGTCGCTCGAAGGATGCTGGAAAAGGAGGAAAAAAAGGATCTCCTCCAAGGTTCTGAAAAAAACTAAAGCCTTGGAATACTTCTAATGATTTTTGTCCTTAACAAGGTTTTTACAGATCTCATCAAGGGCTTTGGCGAACTCTTTCACCCTCTTTTCTCTTTCGATCTTCTCTGATTGGGCATCTTCCAGCTCTTCGATCTTCTGTTCATAATCGTGAATTCTATCCGCGATATCCTTGATATCATACACAGAGATGATCTGATTGTGTTCCTCTAATTTTTTGGCAAAAACCATTTGATGATTGTCCACATGTTCGGAAAAAGTCTTCTGCCGAGGTACAACAATAGGAATCTTTCCATTGTAGAGAACAGACATTATGCTTCCGGGCCCTCCATGCGTGATGACAACCCTTGAATGGCGTATTCTCTCATTCATTTCATCCAAACTGATGAATTTTTTATGCTCACAATAGCGGGGTTCATGGGTGGAATAACCGGTTTGGATAAACACCTCTTCTACGATCTTGCCTTCTTGTTTGAGTCGATCGACCTCTTTTACCAGCCTATCAAAAGGCTGCTCATGAGTTCCGACAGTGACAAAGATCATAACAATTTACCCAAAACGATACCTTTAGGATAGATTTTTTTTTGCTGCTCCCACTGAAGAATACACGCGTGCGAAACAGGATAGATCAGCCTTCCTGTTAAAGTTGCTGAATCGATCCTGTCATACACTTCGATAAAAATACTCTTGGCACCGAATAGCCTTCCCAAATAAAAGAAGGGCACAGATATACCCGCACCCGTTGTAACAATGACATCAGGCTTTTCTTTACGTAAGATCCTGAACGCCAGGAATGTGTTTTTGACCAGATTCTTGATGCTTCTGTTCGTAGGGAAATACCCCCAATAGGTTTTCTCCTTTTCCAAAAGACAAATGGCATCTTCTTTCTTGAAGGTCACCCAAAAACGATCATATCTCTCCCACCACTCCTTAAGAAGATGGAGTTGTAGGAGATGCCCCCCGCTGGAACAGACAAGACAGATTTTCATAATAAGATCAGGTTTTCTCTTTGTTATTATGCCGTTCCCTCTTATTATATTCAAGAAAAAGGGATATCGCCATGAAAATCATCAAGCCAATGATCATCGAAACTAGCATATTAAACTTCACCTTTGGCTGAGTGGGATTGGTGGGTGTCTTGAGGAAAAGCAAGTTCGTTTCGAATGTGTATGATGTTACGTCTTTCATTTTTAATGATAGGTATCTGGACTTGAGATCCATCAATAGAGTTTCTTTTCCTACCAAAGCATTCTGAAGGATGAATTTTTCTACGTTGTCCCGGGTTTTTGTGGATTTGGAGCGCGCGATCTCTTCCATTTCGTTGATCGATTCCTCCAGAGAAGCGATCCTTTGTTCTAGTTCTTTTTCATTTTGTTCTTTTAACTCCTTAAATTTTTCCATCTTTTCCTGGTGAGAGGAGGCTATATCATCAACGATGTATTGGATATATTTTGAAGTGCTATTTGGCGAAGGACCTTTTGC
>JAUWVG010000310.1 GCA_030617525.1 Candidatus Aminicenantota bacterium
TCATCTGAAGTGTACTTAACAGGTGGCACAAGCAGGATTCTCGAATCGAAACCCGGGGCATTTAAAGGGCACTTCTATTAGTGCCCGGAGGATCAATCTTCATACTCAATTTTAAATCTGATCTTTATCTTTGGATATTTCCACGTTATCGTGCCTGATTCGAATATGATATACAGCAATTTTTCCGCTGTGTTTCTCCTCATCCGCAGTTTAGGTTTGCCGGGGATGTCTTTTTCATCCATATATTTTAAATATTCTCCGGGTAATAGGCAGAGCTTCTTTCCCTTCTTTTTGATCCTGAGATAATATACGGTCTGCGCTGTGTGCTTGAGGATCTCAATCTCACACTTCCCCTTCTTGATGATCTTATCTTTATATTTGAGATTGAACGGGATCTGAACATCCTTGAAACTACACACGTCTTCCCACTGAGAAAATGCGGGCATAGACAATAGAGAAACAAAAAAGACACACACAATCACTTTACAAGCTAGTCGGTAAAACATGATTTTCCTCCTTCATAAAATCCAATCCTGATTCTCCTTGCCGAATTTGGCCAGGAATCCATAATTATTTAATGTAGCCAAGAGCTTTTAATTGCTCCTCAAGATCCTCCGGCAGCTCGACTCTCTTTTGAGGTCGCTCCCCTGTATTTTGTGCGCCTTTCCAATATTCGATTAATTGTTTAAACAACACATTGAGGTCTGCTGTATTCTCGACCTCAATATTGTCTTTTTCTGAGACATCCTTATGGAGATCGTAATATTCAATTTGACTGGGAATCCCGATTAAATGATAGACAGATTTTGGGGCCCCATTCAAAATCAATTTATCACGTCCTTTTACCAACGAAATTTTTCTCCCTCCGGTTCTTGTCTCAGCATAGCAGATCCTATCGGAATCCTCTACCCTATTGATAATATCGTGTACGTGCTTTCCCTCAAATTGAGAGTTGGGAGCAATCCCCAATTCTTCCAGTATAGATGGCAATATATCAATGATCCCCACACTATTAGCTATTGTGCTCCCTCTGTGTTTGGAGCCCGGATATTTGATTATCAGCGGGACCCGAATCAATTCGTTATAAAGCTGAACACCGTGTTCCCACATTTTATGCTCCTGGAAGCTTTCTCCATGATCGCTGAGGAGAATGATCATTGTATTCTCATATATATTTAATCTTTTAAGCTCGCTCAGCAGAGGCTTGATGAGATATTCATCCGTGTGCCTGATCTCTCCATCGTAAAGATCGACAATATTTTGTCTCTCATTGTCTGACAAGACTCTGAATCTGAACAGATAGTTTTCTAAGATCCGCTTTGCCCGATCTTCAATATCTGAGGGATAACTGACAGGGTTTTTGCTCTCAAGATCTCTGAGGAGCTTCATGAGATTGATCTGCTGCCACTCTGAATTTTCATCCAGAAAAGCTTTCCCCAAAGAGCTGCTGTTTTTATACGGATTATGAGGTTGATAGGTATGAAGGAAAAGGAAGAACTTTTTGTCACTGTTGTAATTCAGCCAACGAGAAGCATTAGCGTACAGCGTTTCAGCAGAATCTCCTATAAAAATGGAGTTCCTGTCTTCGTGATATTCATCAAATCCTTTGGAAAAGCCAAATATTGCGCTGACCAAACCGCTTCCTGTCAGCGCTCCACAGTAATAACCATGACCTCTCAGCACATCGGCAATGGTTAATAAATCAGGAGAGAGCTTGTCTCCCTTTTTATCATTGTAAACTTGATGAGATTTTGGGTTGAGAGATGTCATCAGAGACATGTGTGCAACCAATGTCGACGCCGCAGTGCTATAACAATAATTAAACTGAACGCTGTCTCTGCTTAAGCTGTCGATGTTGGGGCTTGTATCCCTAAAATATCCATAACATCCAAGATGATCCGCCCTTAAAGTATCCAGTGAGATCAATATTACATTGGTCGGTCTTTTCTTTTTTTTGTTAAGGGGATCTTTTTGTTGATAAATACATGGATTACACCAGTACGAGAGATCATTGTGTATACCATTGTTTTTCTCAGTGATAAACACAAATTCAACCTTTTTGTTTCCATAGCCAGTTAGATCTATTTTCTCCCGAAAAACTTTTCTGTGCTCAACATGTTGAAAGGGGTTGATGTTTGAGGAAAAAAGTCTGTCCTCTTTATCTCCCGCTTTTATATTTATATGAAATTGAACGCCATCCCCTTTTTTTCGCCAGGCTTCCTGCATCAAACCATACCCGAAGTCTAGCACTCCGGATTCCGGAATTTTTATATCATACCTGAGCACTGTTTTGGGCGGCGAAAAAATAGCATTGATGGACTGATCTCTGATCATCAATTTTTTCTTCATTTCGAGAGGATTTTCTCCTATGCCGAGATCGAGGAGAAGATGTTTCGTCTTCATTAAATACATAGGGTATAGCTTTTTATCTCCAACATAGGTGTGGTAGATTGCTCTAAACTTATCTGTATTGGGCGTTTTCGGGTTATGTGTGGAATAAGACTGAAGAATAAAGTCGTTGGCGCTTTTCAATTCAATCGCATCGAGAACCAATTGTTCTCTCTCAGAGGAGTGAGAATATTTTTCAACTTCGGAAAAGCCGATCTTGAGTTGATATGTCCCCGGCTGCATTTCCTGAGTAAACTTGTAAAGCTCCATTTTTTTGACAGGGAGCTTTTTTATCAGTCGCTCGCCTAGAAAGATATTGAGATGCAGTGCATACTTTTCTGGATTTTGGCTTCCTGCGTAGATCTGAAATTCAACCATATCTTTGGGGATATAAAACTTCTCGGCTGTATAATATTCACCTTTTGACAAAATGAGTGTATTTCCTTGCTTGAATTTCTCAAAATCTCTGTTTTGTTCTGGCTCTATATGTTTGATAAATCTGGTCCACATCCAACCATTTATATTGCCCTGGATATCGCCTATGAAAAGTATTTTCTGATCATTCTTGAAGACTGTCATCCCCTCAGGTTTTTCTGTTTCATTACCAGCTATCAGGGGAAATTTAGCGTGGACTGCCCTATATTTTTTCCCCTCATACTCATAGAGAAAGAAATTTTCACTCCTGAGGCTTTGCTCTTTGATTTCGTAGGATTGGGTGAGTGTTGTGAGTGGAGAAGAGATGATGTTTTTGGCCATCATTTCATCGATAAAGCGGTAAAGCTCAAACTCACGCTTGCATCCGGAAGGGATGAGTACGATTAAAAGAAATAGAGAAATGGGCAAAAAAGATAATATCTTGAAGCGAGGAAAGCAATAGTTCATCTTGTAATTTGATCTCTTTTGGTCATGACATGAACGTCCTTTCTGTGGAGATCAATTTTAGTCCGCTTCCAGAATTACCAAAGAAATGGGTGCATGTCAATTTTGTATTAAGTTAAAGAGCCCTGAATTGGAACTTTTTGTATCGATTTTACGTCTACCCGTATAGGTAGATATCACTTAATCCCCAGGGAGGTTACAATGACGAGAGTGATAAAAAAAGTTCATCCCGGCACTATCGCGAGCTTGATAGTGATCGGCATTATCGCGTGCCTGATACTTGTATTCTATATCTTTTAAATCAGCAATTTCCCAGAGCATCAATGGCACACATAGCATAGAGTCTTTTTACATCCTAATATACCACAATAAAGTCCGTCGCTCTGTCCTTAGAGATACTTGTGCGCGCGTTGCAAATACGTAACAAATTCGATTGGAAAACGCTGAAAATACGGTATGGCGGTTTAAAACCAGGAAAACTTAAATCAGCGATTTCACAGGGAAAATTAAGAGTGGCAGCCCAAACGAATATTAGTTGGAACCAAGATATGCCGGAAATCATCAAAGAAATCGTAACTATCAACAAATTCAAGGAGTTAGCACCTGAGGCCAAATATTGAAAATATGAGGTAACCCTTTATTGACAGAGCTAACCCTAGTATTACTCAAACAGAATAGATACATGAATTGTGACGCAGGAAGAGAGAGGAAAGCACAAAAGTTATAGAGAAAAGTTGGAAGCTTTTTGAGTATCTTCAATAACAAACAATCACTTTCTATTCGTCATTTCTATTTCTTTCATGTTCCTTCGAGTGTCTCTTGAAAAATTCCATTATCTCATCTACTTTTTTGGCTTCTCCTTCTGAGAGTAC
>JAUWVG010000034.1 GCA_030617525.1 Candidatus Aminicenantota bacterium
GGAGCTCTTTCGAGCAAACAATTGCGTCAGCATATTTTCACTTACATCAAATCGGACAGCAAATAGGAGGGTGTACTCATGTGGTTCCAAAGAATGGAATTAGAAGACTGGTTTGATACATATCAGTATAAGATCGAATACGATATCGGTGAGAGTGCCGTTAAGACTCTCGGGGTCGGGGACCTCGATATCGACTTGAATGCCATTTTGCTCAGGTATGGATATCATAAGGGGCGGCCTGATTTGCGAGACATCATAGCGCAGTTCTATCCAGGATTTTCTCCGGAACACATCATTGTAACAACAGGAGCGAGCGAAGCCAATTTTGTGATTGCCGCATCTCTTGTCAAACCGGGCGACCATGTCATTGTCGAACACCCAAACTATCCCTCAAACTATGAAGTGCCTCGTTCCTTAGGATGTGACGTTGACCTCTTTACCCTGAGGTTTGAAAATGAATTCAGGCCGCTTGCGAACGATCTCGAAGCGAAAATCACACCCCAAACAAAACTGATCAGCCTCACTCATCCCAACAATCCCACAGGTTCGAAAATTTCGAGAGAGGAACTCCAAAAAATTATCGATATTGTTGAATCCAAAGATATTTATATAATTTTTGACGAAACCTATAGTGATATGGATTTTATAAACCCACTTCCCCCTGCGGCGACCTTGAGTCCAAAAGTGATCAGCATCTCGAGTCTTTCAAAATCCTACGGGCTTCCGGGATTGCGAACGGGATGGCTGGCCACCAAGGATCAGGATGTCCTCAATACGGCTCTGGCTGTTCGTGAACAGATCAGTATTGCGAATAATGCTCTAAGTGAAGAGATTGCCACACGCGTGCTTACGGAAAAAGACCGGTATGTGGACATGGCCAAACAACGGATCCATAAAAATCGGGACATCGTGGCTGACTGGATTAATCAACAAGAAAATTTCGAGTGGGTGTATCCTGAGGCGGGAGTGGTGGGCTTTCCTCGAATTAAGAACCACGTGGCTGTAGAACCGGAAAAACTCTACCGTCTCCTGGCTGAAAAATATAAAACGTTTGTCGTTCCCGGGAGATGTTTTGAGATGGAACCAAAACATTTCCGGTTGGGTTTTGGTGGTGAATCCGAGAAAATCAAAATCGGTCTGAACAACCTCAATAAAGCACTGGCGGAGCTTGTTTCATACTGAGGAAAGATAATGGAAAAATCTACAAAAAAATGGTTTATTGGCTGCGGAATAGGCTGTGGAATAATTGTGGTTATTCTTCTGATCCTATTGGCTCTAGGATTTTTCTTCGTGAAGGATATGGTCTATAAATTCGAAGAAACAGGAGAATTGATGGATTCTCTAAAGACCCTCTATGGTGAAATTGAAGACTATACGCCATCATCCAATGGCCGCATCCCGTATGAGCGTATGGAAGCATTTCTCTATGTCAGAGAGAGTTTGACTCCTTTCCGTGACAGGTTGTATCACTCCATCTCACTTCTCGATAGTGTGCGGAATCAGGAAAGCGGAGAAGAGGTCCGGAGACCCGGCCAGATTTTTCGTGCTTTTAAGGCAGGATTTGGTTTGATTCCCGGAATAGGTGATTTTTATACGCACCGCAGCCAGTCTCTCCTTGAGGTCGAGATGGGTTTGGGGGAGTATATATACATTTATATTCTTTCCTATTATTCCATGCTCGAGAAGCTTCCTGGGGATGGTCCAGGTTTTCAACTCCTCCAGGGCGATAAAGAGTGGAGCTTTGATGAGTGGGACAGAGATGATAACTTTGAGGAGCGCAATTTAAAGGTGTCTGAAAGGATAAATCAATTGATTCTTTTTATGCTCAAGAATTTGCTGCCTCAGTTGGATTCCCCCTCATCAAATCCAGGGGAAGACGAATGGAGAGGGGCCTTCTTGGCTGAGATTCAAGCGCTGGAAGGCGATTTCCGTCGAATCCCATGGCAGGATGGCCTTCCGTTTGTGATCGAAGCATCTTTTCGCCCGTTTCTTACCAGGCTTGAAAATACTTACAGTCCACTGACCAACATTCTTGAGTTGGCTCAGGATTGATACAGAACAAGATTTGCCGACATTCGGCACAAGCGTCCTTATTTCCATGATATTAAGAACGAGTTCTGTAAAGTGATACGAAATCACGCGTAGTTTTCACCAGCGATGAAAACTCGCTCGATTCCGTTCCTCGCTCTCCTCCAGGGGAGGAACCATGCCCGCTCGTCCTCCATACGGATTTCTCTATCATCTTCCCAGAACTCTAAATAAAGTCATGGAAATAAGAATGCTCCCACCTTTGCCCGCAATTTTGACATCCTTTTTCTCCTGTGATAGAAGCTACCTAAAGTGTGAAAATGAATCCTGAATGGGGAGGTGCTTGTGATGACCGTTAATAAAAAAGAATTGAGTCGGCGTCAGTTTCTGTCAACATCGATGAGCGCTGCCTTGGGCGTGACCGGATATTCCTTGATGAACAAAGGGAATCTTCTTTTTGCCCAACCGGTCAAAAAGAAAAGAATCGCTCTGGTTGGCACCGGTATCCGAGGATCTTCATTATGGGGGAAAACTCTCCTGCAGGACTACAGCGATGTGCTGGAAATGGTTGGGCTCTGCGACATCAATCCTCTCCGGCTGGAATATTCTAAACGTTATATGGGGGCAACCTGTCCAACCTACACAGATTTTCAAAAAATGGTCAAAGAAACACGACCTGAAACAGTGATTGTAACCACGATGGACTGCTATCATGCTAAATATATCTGTTTGGCCATGGAGATGGGGTGTGACGTGATCACCGAAAAGCCCCTGGCGACTGATGAGACAATGGCGCAGAAGATTTTCGATACAGAAAAAAGAACGGGGAAGAAGCTCATTGTGACGTTTAACTACAGGTACAATCCGGATGCTGTTAAAATCAAAGAAATTCTTTTGTCCCGGGAAATCGGAGAGGTCACTTCAGTGGATTTTAACTACTATCTGGATGTCTATCACGGGGCCTCCTACTTTCGGCGCTGGCATGGTTTTAAGCAGTTTTCCGGTTCCCTTCTTGTGCATAAGGCGACCCATCACTATGACCTTATGAACTGGTGGCTGGCTGCAGAACCAACAGAAGTGAATGCTTACGGGGACCTGCGTAAGTACGGCCATAACGGGACGGTCAGGAGCAGCCGCTGTATGACGTGTCCGCACAAGCAAGGGTGTGAATTCTTCTGGGATATCACCCGGAATGAACATTTAATGAATCTCTATGTGAATGCCGAATCTGCCGACGGTTACATCCGTGATGCGTGTGTCTTCCGCAAGAGAATCAACATCTGGGACACCATGAACGTTCAGGTCCAGTATCACAATCGTGTGACGATGAGCTATTCTTTAAATGCGTTTATGCCTTATGAGGGATATTCAGTGGGATTTAACGGGACAAAGGGACGGCTCGATGCGCGCGTTTACCACAACCAATCCTGGAAGGTCCAGAGTTTTGCAGATTTTCGTCTCACAAGAAATTTTAAGGATACACAGACGTTTAGCCTGAAATCGGGTGAAGGAGGCCATTGGGGCGCCGACCGGATTATGCAGGATAGAATCTTCCGGAATTCCGGTGATGATCTTCTGGAACAGGGGGCGGGAAGCCGGGATGGGGTTCTCTCAATATTGATCGGGATTGCCGCCCGCCGGAGCATCGAGCAGGAACGGCCGTTTGCCATCGAAGAGCTGGTTAAAATATAGAGGAGGCTGAGATGCAAAGATTTTTCCGACGATTTATCTTTGGGCTGTCTATGCTTACGATGGCCAGTCCGGCTTTTTTTTTCTGTGAGATAGGACAACCAATGAAAGATTTAAGTGTCAATGCAAAAAGAATAGAACAGTCCATCACCAATCTGGCAGAATTTGGAAAAACTCCTCAGGGAGGGGTCCACCGTGTCGCCTACAGTGATGAAGATATTTCAGCCAGAAAATATATTGTAGCTCTTATGGAGACCGCAGGTTTAGATGTTCGAATCGATGCGGCGGGGAACATTGTGGGGAGACGGGAGGGAAGAGAGAATTCTCTGCCTCCGATTCTGTCCGGATCACACATCGATACCGTCCCACACGGGGGAAAGTATGATGGAGCTGTTGGAGTCCTGAGTGCCATTGAGTGTGTCCAGGTTCTTTTTGAGAACGGCATTCAAACCCGTCATCCATTAGAGGTGATTGTGTTTACCGATGAAGAGGGGGGGCTTGTAGGAAGCCGGGCGATGAATGGAACCTTAACATCTGAAGCCCTCTTTGAAAAGAGCCACAGCGGTAAGACCGTCCGGGAGGGGATCCGGGCTCTGGGTGGAGACCCGGACAACCTGAACAGTGTTAAACGTCTAAAGGGAGATATAAAAGCTTTCCTTGAAATCCATATCGAACAGGGGCGTATTCTAGAAACGAAGGGTATCGACATTGGCGTTGTCGAGGGAATTGTGGGGATTGTTTGGTGGGATGTGACCATCACGGGATATGCGAATCATGCCGGAACAACGCCCATGAATATGAGGCAGGATGCTCTTTTGACGGCGGCTCAATTGATTTTAACTGTGAACAGGGTTGTCACCAGTGTCGAAGGCAGTCAAGTCGGAACAGTCGGCCGTATCAACGCCGAACCAGGGGCACCCAATGTAATACCTGGGAAAGTGGTGATGAGTCTGGAGCTTAGGGATCTGTCTGCCGATAAAATCCAATCTCTCTACAAGACGATTGAAGAAGAGGCGGCTCTTATATCGAAAAAAACAGGCACACAAATAACATTTGATCCCATCGATGCCATGGCCATTCCGGCTCCCACCGATCCGGCTATCAGAAGGCAAATTGCCGAATCGGCTGAAGAACTGGGATTGACATCCCATTTTATGCCCAGTGGTGCCGGGCATGATGCCCAGGATATGGCCAAGATTGTGCCCACGGGGATGATCTTTATCCCAAGTGTTGGGGGAGTCAGCCATTCTCCAAAAGAATTCTCACACATGTCGGATGTTGTCAACGGGGCTAACGTTCTGTTGAAGACAATCCTGAAAATAGATCAGCAGAGATAAATTTATTTTAGGGAGGAGATATGAGGAACATCCAAAGACGAGTTTATCCTCGGTCAAAATGGGTTTTTGTCTTAGTATTGATTTTTGTTTTGGCCAAAATTCTGCCAGCGATCGGCGAGGTCAAAACAGTCGATTTTTATTCTAAATCAGTCAACAGGACAATGAAATACAACATCTATCTGCCGGAAGATTATGAATCCACAAAAACAAGTTATCCTGTTCTTTACCTCCTCCATGGGCTTACCAGCAATTACAGAGCGTGGGCTCGTCTTGGTGCTCCCGGTTATGCCTCTGCTTATGATCTCATCGTGGTGATGCCGGATGTGGGAAATTCCTGGTATGTCAATTGGGCCAAGAGCGAAGACGGCCAAAAGAATAACTGGGAAGACTATATTATCAAAGATTTGATCCCTCATGTAGATGGCATATACAAGACAATCAGCCGGAGAGAGGGCCGGGCTATTAATGGGCTTTCGATGGGCGGATACGGGGCGATGATGCTGGGGCTGAAGCATCCGGAATTGTTCTGTTCAATCGGCAGTCACAGCGGTGTTATCGGATATGCCCGGAGTCAGAAAGAAAGGTTGAAGAAGGAAGAACAACCTTGGGTGATGTGGGAGGAACGGATGTCAGATAAACCGGATCCGAACATCGGCATCGAAGGATTCTCCAGCCAGGTGGAGCGCTCCCCAAAAGGGCAGATCTTTTTGACTGAAGATGATTGTGACGCCTATGATTCTTTTAAGCTGGTCCTTCAGATCCCAAAAGACAAGCTGCCTCACATTTATATCGACTGCGGGACAGAAGATGGATTGATAAGAGGCGCGCGAAATTTTATCCGGGTTTTAGAGGACAATAATATCCCTTTTACTTATGCCCAATCAAAAGGGGGACACAGTGCGGATTATTGGACGCGGGAAGTGGGGCTTTCCATGGCCGTGCAGTATCTCATCATTCAGCGGCAGCTTGAAAAATAAAATAACCTGAATTATTCATTATTACCGCCTACACACGGATATCTTTTCTTTTAGCTGATAATGACCTCTTGTTTGACTTCGTTGAATGTGACGCGTTTTCCGGAGTGCATGGCGGCAATCGTCATGTTGAGGGCGACGGAGTGATTGTAGGCGGCATGGATATCCGCGTTAGGTGTTTTCCGGCTGCGCACACATTCCATCCAGTTCCGCATATGGGCGAAGGTTGCGTCATCCGTTCCTGTATTGGCCGCTGTTTCGATGCCCCCCGCTTCGGCTATAGACATCTCAGGGAGCCTGTTCTCTTCCATCCCCATGGCCGAGGCCATTCTTTGAGTTAAGCCGCCATCGGGTGTAATTGTGTTCGTCAGCAGATTGAGAGTTCCTCCGTTGGAATAATAGAGTTCTTTGACGCCTCCGGCCGAGTTAGTCTGCCGTGAGGCATAGATAACCTGAAAACCTTTGGAGGGATCTTTAAGGGGACCATAATCAAAAACTGCCGTTAGCGTATCGAAGTTTTTCCTCCCGTCTTTCCAAAGATAGATTCCGCCGTTGACCACTACGCTGCGGGGATGGGGAAGGTCAGTGAACCAATGGACCGTGTCAATCTGGTGAACCATCCACTGACCGGGAATACCCGAGGAGTAGGGCCAGAAAAGCCGGTATTCTATGTATTTTCTGGGATCCCAGGGTTCAAACGGACGGTTCAAAAGATAGCGTTTCCAGTCCACATTGTCTTCACGAAGATTTTCAACCAATTTCGGTCTGCGCCAGCGTCCGGGTTGATTGACATTCCAGGTCATCTCTACGGCCACTATATCTCCGAACCGGCCGGACCGGATGAAGCTGTCGGCCTGGATGTAGTTGGCGGCGCTTCTTCGCTGGGTTCCGATCTGGACAATCTTGTCTGAATTCGAGACGACTGTTAGTGCGTCCCGGGCATCGTCCATGGTGTTTGCAAAGGGTTTTTCGACATAGACATCCTTTCCTGCCTCAACTCCCTGAATGCAGTGGAGGGCATGCTGAAAATCAGCGGTGCTGATAATGACGGCATCAACTTTATCCGAGTCATAGAGCTCCTCGTTGTTGCGCATGACAGATACAGGATTTCCTGTCTTTCTTCCAGGTATGCTTTTCCTTCTTCCTGCCTCCGGTTCCAGATATCTGAAACAGCTACAATCTCAAAATTGAGTTCTTCGGCACTTCCTTGAAAAGCAGGGATGAGTGAGTTCTGTGCCCTGTCTGAAAAGCCGACGATCCCCACGCGAATGCGGTCGTTTGCTCCCAGAATTCTGTTATAGCCGGAGGCCGGAATACGAACGACAGCTGCGGCGGCAGCTCCGGCAGAAACGGTTTTTAAAAAATTTCTTCGAGTGATTTCTTTTTTATTCATCTGTATCCCCCTTATTTTATTTTTCGGATTTTAATATTGCGGAACCATGCCGCCGATGTGTGGTCCTGGATGATGATATGACCGCTTCGTTTGTCTGCAAATCCCGCATAATTTTTATACTTGCTTTTGGCGAATAGGGCTTTAAATTCATCTGTGTCCATTTCATATTCTAAAACTTTTGTGCCGTTGAGCCAGTGCTCACCGTGCTGCCCTTGGAGGAGGATACGCATGGAATTGAATTCTCCAACAGGTTTTAGTGTTTTTCCTAGAGGTTCCACAAGATCATAGAGGGCGGACGCTGTGTACAGTCCTCCTCTTTGACCATCAGGATGTAGATCATCGTCAAGGATCTGGTATTCAAATCCGAGAGCACCGTGAGAGGGAGGATTCGAAACCGACTTGTCCGCGGAGACGTTGTATTTGATCCCGCTGTTACCGGCCGGGACAATCTTCCATTCCAGATAGAGCTCGAAGTTCTCGAATGTCTCGGTTGTCATAATATCTCCGCCTTCGAGAGGCTGCCCGTCTTCCTGAAGCGGGACTTTACCTGAGGGGACCTTTTTGATAGCCTCATCCTCAATGGTCCAATGCCCTTCCGGGATGTTTTCTAAACCTATCCCTCGCCAGCCGCTGAATGTTTTGCCGTCGAAGAGAAGTTCCCATCCCGCGGCTTTTTCCTCCGCTGTTAATGTGTTGAGGTCTACGACCGAAAAGGATTCAGGATCGACTGGTTTGTCTTGTCCGCATGCCCCAAAAAGGAGCAGGAAAGGGATAACAAGTACAATATATTTGTATCTGTGCTGATGAGATAATAATTGTTTAATAAACATGTTTCAATTCTCCTTCCCCTAGTATATTAAAAATCTCCAAAGGGTCAAATATTAAGATGAATATTTAGCGTTAAATCTCGTTTTTGCTATTAAATAAGTAGTCTAAGAGCTATTTTTTAAGAAAAAATAAAATTAACTCTATTAATATCAACATGATATGTCGTGTTTGCTTGGTCTGACCCCGTTTATCCGTTTATCTTGCATTTTCTCTTTGGAAATGAGAGCGAGGAACGGAGATCGAGTGAGTTTTCCTCGCTGGGGAAAACGCAACGTGGTTTCTTTTCACTTTACAGAACTCAAAAAATCATGGAATAGGGGATGCTTTCGTGAAATATTATGGTTGACAGGAAGCCAAAAATTTGATTTCAATGGAGAAACGATTTCAGGAGAGTGAATGCATGGCTAAAAAAACAAGACGGGAATTTTTTAAACTTGCCGGGACAGGGGCGGCTGCGGCTTCTCTTTCGACTCTTCTTGCTTGTTCTCCGAAGCAAGGAGGACCCCAGACAGAATCCGGCGGGACATCACTAAAATTGGGCATGGCTTCCTACACATTCAGGGAGTTTGGTCTGGAAGAGACGCTAGCAATGACAAAGAGATTGGGGCTAACGCGGATTTGTTTTAAAAGCTTTCATTTGGCTTTGGAAAGCAAAGAAAAGGAGATCAAGGCTGTCGCCAAGAAAGTCAAAGACAACGGTCTTGATCTCTACGGCTGCGGCGTGGTCTATATGAAGAATAAACAGGAAGTTGACAGGGCGTTTGACTATGCCAAGGCCGCAGGAATGCGGATGATCATAGGTGTTCCCAATCACGAACTCCTGGAACTGGTCAATAAAAAAGTTCAGGAGTATAACATCAAGGTGGCCATCCACAACCATGGTCCCGGAGACGAGCTCTATCCGACTCCGGAGAGTATTTATGAAAGAATAAAAGATCTGGATTCGAGGATCGGACTCTGTCTGGATATTGGCCATACTCAGCGTTCAGGAATCAATCCGTCCGATTCCGCCTTGAAATTTGCCGACCGGCTGCTCGATGTCCATTTCAAAGATGTGACGGCTCCGACAAAAGAGGGGAGAGCTGTGGAGGTTGGCCGGGGAGTCATCGATATTCCCCAATTCCTTAGGACACTGCTCAAGATTAATTATTCGGGAATCGCCTCCCTTGAATATGAAAAAGATGGCCGTGATCCTCTCCCCGGAGCAGCGGAGTCGGTCGGTTACGTAAAGGGTGTTCTTTCTGTGCTGTAAAGACATAATGGCTGTAGAAACTCAAGCTTTTGCCAGAGCCGGACTTCTGGGAAATCCCTCGGATGGATACTTCGGCAAAATCATTGCGCTTACGATTAAGAATTTTTCTGCGCGTGTGTTCCTTGATGAATCACCCGAGTTAATAATATTACCCGCTGTTCAAGAAAAAAATATTTACAAAAATATTGCTGACTTTCGGGAGAGAACCCAGCTTTTTGGATATTACGGTGGAGCCCGCCTTTTAAAAGCCGCCATAAAAAAGTTTAGTGACTACTGCCGGCTTTTTTGTATTGAACTGGAATCTAAAAATTTTTCCATTCGATACGAAACCTCCATACCACGTCAGCTCGGTCTGGGCGGATCGAGTGCGATCATTACGGCCGCCCTGCGGGCATTAATGAAATTCTATGATGTGGATATTCCAAAGGACATCCAACCCTCTCTTATCCTTGATGCCGAGCTGAAGGAACTGGGAATCAATGCAGGATATATGGACCGTGTTGTTCAAGTCTATGAGGGATGTATGTATATGGATTTGGAAAAGAATTTTTTAAAAGAAAAAGGCCACGGCATTTACGAAAGAATCGACCTGTCGCTTCTTCCGGATTTTTACCTGGCCTATAAACCAGATTTGGGCAAGGTTTCAGGTGGGGTTTTGCAAAACATCCGGAAGGGCTATGAGAGTGGGGACAGTCTAACCCTATCCACTCTAAGGCGTCTTGCTGAAATTGCCAGTGAAGGGAAAACGGCCCTGGAACAGCGTGAGTTAAATGAATTTTTTAATCTGATGAATTTGAACTTCGATCTGAGATCTAAAATTATGCCCATCACCGAGACCAATAAAGAGCTCATCCAGGTCGCTCGACAGTGTGGAGCCTCTGCGAAATTCGCCGGGTCAGGTGGATCCATTATTGGCATGTATCGGGGAGAGGGCATGTTCGATTTGCTGGTTTCTGAACTGGGAAAACTTAAAGCTGAAGTAATCCAGCCCTTATCTGACCTGAATAATTCATAAAAAATGTCAATGTATTACGTAATGTTTCTAATATCACTCGACTCGTGAATTATCCAGGATAAGTAAATACAATCGTGAAAAAAAACAAAACGTTGTTTAAGTTGACCATGTTCATGATCCTTATCCTTTTCTATCTTTCCTGCAGTCCGGAGCGGAGGACCACAGTTTTAAAACTCGGTCACGGCCTGGATCCTTCTCATTCTGTTCACAAAGCCATGGAATTTATGGCTAAACGTGTGCGAGAAAAATCAGAAGGCAGAATGAGAATCGATATCTATCCTTCCGAGCAGTTGGGTTCTGAGCGGGAATGCCTGGAACTGCTTCAAATCGGCAGCCTCGATATGACAAAAGTCTCCTGCAGTGTTTTGGAAGGATTTGTGCCGGCCATGAGTGTTTTGAGCCTTCCCTATATTTTCCGGGATGAAGAACACCGTTTTCAAGTCCTGGAAGGTGAGGTTGGAAAACGC
>JAUWVG010000499.1 GCA_030617525.1 Candidatus Aminicenantota bacterium
CACGGCTATGGCATGGTTTGTCCCTTTGTAACCTTTAAACATTTCCTCGAATCGCTGTACTTTGGGCCCTGTCCCAATCCACCCGGATTTCAACGAATCGACCACTTCATCGATTTCAGGTTGTTCGATAGCCGGATTACCGAAGATCAAAAACTCTTTTCTCATAATTCCGCTCCAAAAAATAGCATGTTTCTCCTATTGTTCCATTAAATTCCTAGGTAATACCTCTTTATAGATTTTCTGCAGATGATCCCCCAGCCGTTCCCAGAGATAAAATTCTTCTGCTCGCCTGCGACCAGCCTTTCCCATATTTTCCCTAAGTTTTTCATCGAGGTACAATGTTTCAAGAGCTTTGGTCATCTCCTGGATAGTGTATCCAGGATCTTTAGGTTCAATTTTTATACCCCACTCCTTCTGAATATGGAAACCAGGACCTCCGACATTGAGCCCGATAACCGGCTTCCCAGAGCTCATGGCTTCGATGACCACCTGTCCTCCTCCGTCTCGAAAACTAGGAAAAAGAAGCACATCGGATAATCTCAATTGTTCAAGCAATTCTTCCCGCTTCATCCATGGGATAAATTCAACTTTGTCTTGTATGTTTAAAGACTTCGTCAAATTCACGAGGCGCTCTCTCTCAGGACCATCCCCAATTATTTTAAAATAAGACTTGGGGAATTTTTGAGAAAAAACGTGAAACGCTTCTATCCCGAGATTGATGCCTTTGATGGCATCCAGGCGTCCTGCATAGATAATTTTAAACTCCGAGGATTTTTCCTCTAAGATGCTCAGGGAGGGAGTTAATTCTTTTGAGGAAATCCCATTGACGGGATAAAAAAAGAGTTTTTTTTGATCTGTTTTTATTTTATCTTCTGTATCCGTGTTGCAGATAAGGATGGCCAAAGCCTTTCTAACACACCTTCGCCTAAACCATGTGTTCCGCCAGAACCATTGACCAGCAAGACGTAAATTTTGATTAATCCGATTCTTCCAGTGAATCGTCCTTTTAAAACTGCGCGGAACCTTTTGCCCTCCTCCCATCGGACCCCATATAAAGGGGAGCGGTAAAAAGGCACCGATAAAACTGGGCATCCAGTCATTATTAAAAGTGATGTGATGAAAAAAATCATAACGGTTTTCTTTGCAGAGTCTTCGTGCAATGAAAAAAGCTTTAACCTGCCATATCAAATAGTAAAGACTGAACCCCAGGAAATTTCGTTTCAAAACAGATAATATTTTTGGCAGCGTCAAATAATGGAACTCGATGTCACTGATTTTTCCCTGTTCAACAGCCTCCTCAATCCCCTTCTTGTTGTAAGTTCGAGTCAGGACCGATACATCATGAAATCGATTGAGCTGCTTGATCAGATTCCAACCCAGGACAGCTTCGCCCGGATAGGACTGTTCGGTGGCCAGTGGATTGCAGGCATATGCAGAGACAAGCATATTAAGTCTTTTCATGATATTGGACCGGATTGGAAAATGTCGTTAAAAATTTCTTGCACATTCGAAGAGTAGGCATCAAATGAATACATTGTGTTAAACCGTTCTTTTCCTTCTTTTCCCATTTTCCTCCGCAATTGCGGATCTTTCACCAATAGATTGATTTTTTCAGCTAGGATATTGGGTTTTTTTGGAGGGATGATAAATCCTGTTTTGCCATCCAGCACCATCTCAGGCAGTGCTCCGATACTTGTTGTTATTACTGGCATCCCAGACTGCATGGCCTCAAGGTTAACAAGCCCAAAGGCTTCGAAAGGGTAATGTGAGGGAAAAACAAAAATATCGCTTTTTAGGAATATCTCTTCCTTCTGCTGCCCGTATATTGCTCCAAGAAACTTTACATTTACACTAAGATTATTTCTTTCCACATAATTGAGAATTTTTTTTCTCACCTCTTTTCCTTGCCATGGACCAGCAATGAGAAACATGACCCGTCTTTTCTTCAACAGAACTTTTGGAATAGACCTGATCAGAGTAAAGATCCCCTTTGATTCGTAGAGATTGGAGAGATAGAGCACGTTGATAAATAGATCAGGTTTTTTCTTTTTTTCGGGTAGCGTCTTTATCAGGCCATTTGGCAGTACATAAACCTTGTTCTTGTAGAAGCCGCAGATGTCTTTTTTGAACACCTCTCCCAGTACAATACAAGCTTTGGCCCTGTCAAAAACACGCCCCACAATCCAGCGTCCAAACCTCCCCTGCTCATAGATCGCTTTATGCCCATTGTTGTGGATGTAAAGGACATAGGGAATGTGAAAGATATTTGTAAAAACAACAAACATACCCTCAACCAGAAGGCCAATTCTTGTTGCTGAAACAAAAAAAACGACCAAATCCGGCCGAAAACGAATCAGATCACGATTGTATCTCCACAGTATAAAAAACAACCTGAAAAATTTCACAAGTGATATCTTATTGACCTCATCGATTTTTTTAGAAAATCCTTTATTGGAGACCTTTACTTGATAGCCAAGTTTTTCAAGCGCTTTAAAAAGAGTCAGAGTCATGATATTGGATCCATGTTGGGGAGGCGGTATTTGCCCATAAAGAAGAATTTTTTTCTTCTTATTCATCTCTTTGATTATTGAATCCATT
>JAUWVG010000355.1 GCA_030617525.1 Candidatus Aminicenantota bacterium
GATTGTGCCCACAAAAGAAGAGGATGGATTTCGACTGACTCCCGATCAGCTCAGTGCCGCTGTTTCTCCGGCGACCAAGGCTATCATTCTGAATAACCCTTCTAATCCCACAGGGACGGCTTATCCCCGACACGAACTCGAAGCTCTGGCAGAGATCCTTCTGGAGGAGGATATCTATGTCATAGCAGATGAAATCTATGAGAAGCTTATCTATGATGATTTCCAGTTCACCAGCTTCGCCACATTGGGAGAGGACATCAAAAGAAAAACCATCATCATCAATGGCGTCTCAAAAGCTTACGCCATGACTGGGTGGCGGATTGGATACGCCGCAGGCCCCGTGGATATCATCAGTGCCATGGCCAAGATCCAAAGCCACACCACATCCAATCCCTGTTCCATCTCCCAGATGGCAAGCTTAGAAGCCTTCACCGGCCCCCAGCATGAAATTTCAAAAATGCAGGCAGAATTCCAGAGACGTAGAAATTATGCTCACATGAGACTTCAATCCATCCCCGATGTGTCCTGCTATAAGCCTCAGGCGGCATTTTATCTTTTTCCGAATGTCTCTGCTTTATACAAGAAGGAATTCAACAACACGCTTATCCGCAATTCCTACGGACTTGCCTATTTTCTCCTGAAAGAAGCCAACGTGGCGGTCGTTCCGGGAGATGCGTTTGGCATGGACAAATGTATCCGTCTTTCCTATTCCACATCTATGGATATTCTGGAAAAGGGGATAGACAGGATTATAGAAGCACTGTCTCAGCTTAAAACCGCGAAAAAAATCAAGCGAGTCTCGTTGAACAACTCCATCACACCCCACAACGATTCCGTCACGGTCGATTCTTCCGTCTCCATCGGAATGCGGGATGCCCTTGTTGCAGAGATGGAGAGTTTTTCGAGTTATGAAAACTATTTCGAGTGGAATGCCAATATCAACGGCGTCATTGTCCAACTCCGGACAAACGTCTCTCACCTCAACGATTTCTGGATAGAGAATTGGTACCCCGCCCAACTGGAAGCCGATCTGGAACCTCACGGGATCATTTATGCCATAGATGGAATTCCCGGCCGCGAACCCCGTGCTTTTTACAATACGGAGACAAAAACGGGAATTCTCGTTAATACGGACAATTATGCCCCCCTACGAAGTTTGGCACTTGGACTCGTGATGGATGTTTCCGAAGGCTTGTTCAACGTCTTTGCACTGCGCGGCAAAACGGCTGACACTAACGGAAAAGGATTAGCCCTGATAGGACCAAAGGGCACGAAAAAAACTGAACTTTTCAGTGCTCTTCTCAAAGACAACCGCATCCGGCTCCATTCTAATGATACGGTCTTTGTTCGATTTTCTGGAGGAACACCCTTCGCAAACTCCGTGGAGAGAAAACTGTTCTTTCCGACAAATACCGTAGAATCCTATCCTGCTCTGGCTCCCCTCTTCGACAACAGCAAGTGTGAAAACGTCATTGTCCGAAAAGAGAACTGTTTGGACGCAGAATGCCAGAGAATCGATAATTGCCGGTTGGATCGAGGATCCCCTTTCTGCTACAAAGCCTCAAAACAAGCCCAAACACTTTTGGATCCGTACTGGATAAATGGACCTGCCAAACATATCAAACGTACCGCTCTGAACTGGGTATTCATCCTGCGCTCAGATGCAACATCACCCCCAATCGTAGAGATGGATCCGGAGGACGCCATTCGCATCATAGAATCAGGTGAAAGTTTAGGCTCAAGGGGAAGCCTCGGCCCGTTGAAAAGCAAACCGTTTTTTAATTCCCACCTTCTCCATATATCTTCAGACAGGCTGGACCATCATAGAAATTTTTTCCGCCATCTCTGTGCGAACATTCCCTGCTATTTATTTAACAGTGGAGTGGCCAAAGTCGAAGATATTCTGAACATTGTCGTTGGGAAATCCAACAGCGAAAAATCCCAGGAATAAAAATCCAATGAGCGGAACGAGCATATATGATGAAGATGCCTACAGGAAATTCACCGAAGAATTCCATCGGATTATCAAAGGTCCAAATATCCGCTCTGTTGACCTCAAATGGCTAGAGCCTCGAGCAAAGTCTGTCGGCGTTAAAACTCAATACGGATCTTACGGCTGGAGGTCTGCCATCTCGAGCCGGATCGCTCCAAAAACTGTTTACCTTGGCGGTGAAAAAACCCGCCTGCCCCACACAACGGCCGATCAAAATAATATCATCGCCAACTCTCCCGGAGAACTGGATAAAGTCCTTCACCTGCTGCGCACTTTTCCGTTTTATCATCTCAGCCGGCAGATGGGAGACAATGATTCCTACAACCCGGTTTGCAATCTTTTCGTGTCGGAGGCGGATCTGATCAATTATCGCATCGGATACATGTGGGGAAATACTATGTTCAAACCGGGAAAAAGGCCGGGCCCTGAATTTTTTATGATCCACATCCCCGAAGAGCACCCCATAAGACAGCAGGTCCTTGTGCTTCCGGAACACAACATCAATATTGCTTTAGGCACAGACTATATGGGAGAAGATAAAAAGGGCTTTCTTCGCCAAGCCATGTGGAAAGCCGATCAGGAAGATATGCTCGGTCTTCATGCCGGGACTAAACTCGTGACCGTCAGAGACTCCCAAAACAAGCTGAAAACTTATGGAGTGTTTTTGTTTGGACTGTCGGCAACCGGAAAATCCACATGGTCCTGTCATCAACTGGGCCTCGACCACAAGAAAGGGGAAAAGACCAGGGTGACTCAGGACGATATTGTTTTTCTTAAGCGGGACGGTTCAGCCCTGGGTTCTGAGAATAACTTTTTTGTCAAAACCGATGTGGAAAAAAAATACCAGGAGGCGATGTACAACGCTCTGATTGATAAAACCGCTCTTTACGAAAATGTGATGATCAAGGCAAACGGAGACGTCGATTTTATGGACGAATCTCTTACAGCCAACGGCCGAGCCGTCCTCCAGCGCAAAAAACTCTGGGTCGACATTGCGGGGAAAAAAATTGACATCTACTCAAAATCCATCGATCTGCCGCCACTGGAGGAACTGGACGGACTCATTTTCGCCTTTATCACTCGAAGAAACACCATCATGAGTTTTGCTCAAGAACTCACACCTGAGCAGGCCGTCCTCGCATACCTATGGGGAGAAAGCTCACACAGTTTTGCCAGCCAGCCGGCCAAGGCAGGGGAATCCGTTCGCATCGTCGGCACAGATCCGTTCATCATCGGATCACGAGCTCAGAAAGTGAACAGGTTCTACGATATCATCATGACCCTGGCCTCCAATTATCCGGGGAAGCTCAAATTCATGCAGTACAACACAGGAGGCATAGGTGAGATTATCACGATGACCGAAGATAACGGGAAAAAAATTAAAAATCTCGTAAAGAAAGTCAACCGTGTGCCCATTGACCTTATGGCCCAAATCCAGAGGGGAGACCTCCGGGGAACAAATCAGTATGAAAAGGGAATCCTCGGTACAAAGGATATCAAACGCTGTGAAGGGCGTTCCCTCCAAGAGTGGGACATCAAAAACTTTTATTCATCCGATCAAATCCAAGATTATATCACAGATCTTGTAGAAGGGCGGCAGGCCTACACGGAAGAAATCGCTGCTGGGGGTCTTCGAGACGAAGTGCTCTATGCTGCTGAGCGGTCTTGCCATATCGCCGGTCACCGGAAAAAGAGATCCGGCAAGGATTCCGAAAGCCCGGAGCCAGAAGAATCCATAGATTTTATAGAATCTAAATCAAGGCCTCGCAGGGAAGGATTCTGGCGAAACCGCTAACAGAGTCTTTTCTCTATCTCCTCTGCCAATATATGAAGAATAAGGAGATGTACCTCTTGTATCCGAGGCGTAACATCTGAAGGCACGTCAAGCAG
>JAUWVG010000347.1 GCA_030617525.1 Candidatus Aminicenantota bacterium
ATACCTGATCTGACACTGAATGTCTACAACAGTGCTGATTATTCCATTCGGAATGTCCAACAACAAGGACCTTGGCGTCCCTCCTGTTAAAGTGTGATGGGTGGATTCAAGGAGAGCTCTACCTCTTACGCTCTATCTACCACCAGACCACCAATTATGGCCATTTCGGTAGGCCAGGCCTTCCCTGGAAGGATAAAAAAAGATAATAACCAGAGCAAAAAAGATTCATTCCGGAGAGAATCACGTTAGGCTCAGATGTTATCCCCAATTTTTTTCGGGAATAAGTATCATGTCCCACCTTTTTTTATTATTATTACTGATGATGCTGTGTTTTATTGGAACGGTGAGAGGATTAGCATAAAAATAGGAGAACAAAGCCAAAAAAGATCTGTTGTCGTCTACTATAGTTCAGAGGAACTCGAAAATCTCACTGGTTATGTTGCTGCTGAAGCTAATCATAACCCTGACAGAAAAATTCAAGAGGCCTTAGATGCTCTTTACGACAGCCTGGAGGCACTCCTTGATGCTTATATAAGTCTCAAAAACTGACAGGATTAGAAGGAATACATATGAAGGAAATTGACAGAAGCATTCTTACCGTACGTGTAAAAGAACCCTTTCTTGATTGGCTTCATTCACTTCCTGATCCTAATCCTGTAAAATACACTCTGGACGAAGTTAACCGTGATAAATCCGGGTATCTTTTGCCAGAATACGAAGATGATAATAAGAAGGAAAGTCTGCTCAAGAAATATTTCAGTAAGATTTTTGAGGAGCAGCTCAATGGTTGGTGGGTCGATCCGGATGCATGGCCCTCAAAGAGGGATTTGAAAACTTTTAAAGAATGGTTCGATGTAGAATTTCATTCGGTCGTTTTTGACCTTGTCGATAAACCAATACAGACTGTCGAATAAATGACACCCGGGAAAAGCCACCATATTCATTTCCATGAAATCCGGCTGGATTTCAATCGCCTCTAGGGATGAATTCTTTATCTATCCGAGGAAAAGCCTGAAGTCCAGAACAAGGAGGATCTGCCTTTTTACAGTTCCATCGTGTACGCTTCAATACGATTGTATGGTGAGGATATTGTTTGATTTTCATGAATGAGGCATGTTGCTGTTTTTAAAAGTCATGCTTTCTGTTTACCCTCATGGCTTTTTCGAGCCTTCAAATGCGAGCGAACATTGGTTATCTTCCACAGGATAGCGGGATGTACAGCGAATTTTGCAGATTCTTCGAGTGCGTCGGGGAAAAGAATCTCAGGCTGTAAAACGCCTTCTTGGATTTTTTGAAGATATTCATTTTCATGAGGTGTTAATTCTAGAAATGGCCCGACAACCGCCCAAGCCTTATGGACAAGCTCTTTTGCATTCAGGGGGGGACTTCCCGCTATTAAGGGGCGGAGCTTTTCGTCGATAACGCGATCATCGATATGGCTCTCGAGTCGTTCTCGATGATATGTTGATAGTGGATGCTCCAGGATCGCAGAGAGGGCAATGAATCGAGCGCGAAAGGAATGTTCCTTCAGGACATCACGCGCCTTTTCGGCAAGGTTGGCCACGTCCCAGACGTCTTGAACCACACCTCTTTCCAGCAGGGCAAGCATCTTGCCGATGAGAAGCTCCGCCAAACCAACGCCCCTGACGTGAGGTCTATCCAATTTTCCCGGCTGCCAAAGCTGAAGCGTTTCGATTCCAGCGAATGCAACGCGAAAGATGAAATTCAGGTCAATTTCTACCCGTTCGTTCTGACTCAACACGGATCGATAGAGCAGAAAAAGTTTCCGCCCAGCGAAAGCATCCGCCGAACTCTGAACGCGATAACCCAGCCGGCGTGAGATCTCGATCGCCGCAACCTCGATTCGAGGCCGGTCTTCGAGCATCTTTTCGCGCTCTATATGGCCGATGTAATTGAAGTCAAGATCGACAGACAACCGTTTCGGCGGGCCAAAGCACAGGTTGAGTGCTGTGCCGCCTTTCAAGGCCAAAGATTTGCCGAGGATGGTGTGTCGTGCAATATGCAATACCAATTCCCCGAGCCGCGTAACCTTTTCGAGCGGTCCGATCTGGAAGCCGGAATCGGCAGCACAGCGCTCTAAATATTCCAGGCTAATGTTCATCGTATTCGGCCGGCTGTTTCAATGTATTAGGGAGAATCAGGTTCCACCTCGAAGCAAGCCACCCTCCTCGCAAATTGCGTTCAAGATACTGGGGAGAGCGCGGACATCTGCGCTCGATTTTTTCGAGATATTCCTCGTTCACTTCAAATGTCTTACGGTTGCGTCCCAAAAACCATCCGGTTGCCGCCCAAAGAATAGCGATATCGTACCGAAGCAAAACTTGCTCAAGAATGTTCAAACCCAGAGTAGGAAAACCGATAGCCGATTCCACGAGCTCCTCTAGTCCACCGGCCAATGCTGGGCGTCGAAATCCCTCGACAAGCGTTCTTTCCGGACCGGTCGTCCTCAAAAGCCTCCCCCTTCGCTCCACCTTTTGAGTGCCGAGAGAGTCCGGTAAATTGGCTTTATTCAATCTAGGATGGTTCAGGAAGAGTATGCTGAAGCTCTCTAAGCGAAGCGGCCTTCGTCGTCTTTCAGTATAAAGAGTGGTTTTTTTCCACATGGAATGTGCAGCTCCCAGGAGCTCAAGCGCGCTGTGGTGCGAGAAAACGGAATCAGGCCGGATTGCAGCCGCCGTCAGAAACGGATCGGGTTGGAATTGCTGCGCTTGCACACCCGGTGGAACAACCGCATATATCCCACGCATTATCAGCTTCAATTGTCCCTTTTCCAGATAGTATTTAAGCCGTTCCACGGTCCCTTTTCGGCCGCCCGGCGGGTCCAGCGCCACAGCTGCTTCATCAAGAGAAAAGACAGAATGGGTGGCAAAGAATTCGGTGGTTTTCATTTTATGTTTTGTGCTCCAATAGGGGATATTGTCCTCCGGATATGCTCAAAACGCCAACCATAGATTCCGGTTATACTTGACATTTCGTGCCTTTAAAGGGGGTATTATCCCCTGTTTGAACACATTTTGTCAAGTAATATTTCATAAATTGAAATGATCCATTTCAATAGTCCAAGGGAGCGTTTTGTCATGGTGCTTGATTTGGAGTGATATTCCCTCTCGTCACCGCCCAAAGATAAAAACTATCCGGTGATATTTTCTTGAGTTTGTTTAAGATGCTATAGTTATCTGTCAAATTTTTGTTTTTTATTATCTCTCTCGCAAGCTATGTATCTGACGGTTTAGATATCCCAGAGGATTTAGGGAAAGGGGATTTTCAATCGCCCCCAAAGCATCCCCCGCAGCAAGCCCCAAAAGACAACCTTTGTATTTATTCAGCAATGACTCCTCCAAGCATGCTTAATCATCTTGGATTGTAGACTAATGCGACATTTCATTAAATTGTCGCATTAGCCTACATAAATATCCCATAAATTATATTTTCTATTTCGCTTCTTATTTTTCTGTTATGAGCATAATCAAGCATTTCAGAGAGATTGATGCGATAATTACTCATTACATTCTCGATGATCCTCTTGAATTCTTCTTTGTCGAGGCTCATTAGGACAATTATTAAGGTATCTAAGCTTAAATTTTATGGCCAATATTTTTCGATTCTATTTTGAAACTTCTTCCTTAGTATCCATGACAAAATCCCCTAAAAGGTTCCACTATTGAATCTCAACAACATTCAAATTCTCAGGACAATCATGACACGTGAAATAAAGGATCTGGTAATCCTTCGCGACAGATTCCAGAATTTTAAAGGCTCGATCTTTTCTTCCCATATCGTCAAAACTCACAAATGTATCATCTAGAATAAGGGGTGGTTTCTCTTCAGTGGAGATCAATCCCAAAATGGCCAATCGAGCAGCCAGGTAAATCTGATCCACAGTTCCCCCAGACAATCTATCAATTTTA
>JAUWVG010000191.1 GCA_030617525.1 Candidatus Aminicenantota bacterium
CCCTCTTCCTTAAAGAACAGAAAAAAGATAAGTGACAGGAGGATGATTCCGGCCGGGAGGATAAAGAGACCGAAAACCTCAATAAAAGACATTACAGTTTTTCGATAGCGTCCTTGTCCTTGTAGAAGTAGGAAAGCTCCCAGGCGGCGGTCTCAGGGGCGTCAGAGCCGTGAGTGGCGTTTGTTTCGATGGAAAAACCGAATTCGCGGCGGATAGTGCCGGGTTCGGCAAGAGCGGGGTCGGTCACTCCCATGGTCTTTCTCCAGTGGGAAATAGCGTCTTCTCGTTCAAGCTGCATGACGACGATTTTGCCTGAGGACATAAAGTCCGTAAGGCTTGAGTAGAAAGGCCGCTCCTTGTGGACGACATAGAATCCTTCGGCTTCTTCCTTTGTGAGGGAGAGCATTTTAAGGCCTGTGATGGTGAATCCTTCATCTTCTATGCGCTGGATGATCTTTCCCGCGGCTTTTTTCTTTACGGCATCGGGTTTTATGATGGCTAATGTCTTTTCCATTTCGGCTCCTTATCAATTAGAGGTATTAATAGAATAAAGATATAACCCAATCCCTGGTTTGAGTCAACTTAGATAAGATTTTTCGATGATGTTGTGTTTGAGCAGGTCGTCGAGGATATCGGGGATGGTTGATTCTTCGATGCGCGCTTTTTTGACAATGTCCTGGGTGTTGAGACCTTCGAGAAAGTCCTGGGCGGTCGATATATGCAGGTTGAGCCGGGTGGCTGTTTTTGTTCCTGTGTTTTTCCAGTTCAAACAATAAAAAAGCAACTAAAATAAAGTAAAATCGTATATACTTATATAGATTAGAGCGTAGTCGGGTATTTAAGAGGAGGACTTTATGAAAAAAATCACCAGAAGGTCTTTTTTAGAGACCACTGCGAAGGCGGCAGCTGTCACGATTGCTGCCCCTGCTGTTTTGCCTGAAGGCTGGTACAGCTTTGCCGGCGCTGATGAATTTGGATATTTCGAAAATGAGTTCGGCATATCGGACAGCTTGTGCCAGGAAGTCCTTGCCAAGGCGTTGACTAAAGGCGGCGATTATGCGGACCTCTACTTCGAGCACACCATCAGCAATTACATCATGCTCGAAGACGGGAAAGTCAACAGGGCTTACAGCGACGTGGCCCTCGGTGTCGGTATTCGTACCGTTAAAGATGATCAGGTCGGCTACGGCTTCACTCAGGAATTGACAAAAGAGTCCATGCTCAACGCTGCCGGAACGGCGGCCACGATTGCCAATGCCCAGGCCACAAAGACAACCGGCAAGTTCACACTGCTGAAGACAAAACATTACTACCCCACAGATTACAAACTCGTCTCGGCCCCTCTGGAATCCAAGCTTCCCCTCGTCCAATCGATAAACGACAAATGTTTCTCCCTCTCTCCTCTCATCACAAAAGTCAATTCCACATTTCATGACCAGCAGAAACGAATATTGATTCTAACGTCGGACGGTGTGAAGGCCGAAGACCTCCAACCCAGAAATTACCTCACTGCATTTGTCGTGGCCGAGAAAGATGGAAAGCGGGAACAGGCGGGATGGAATTTTGGCGGCCGAAGGGGTTTTTCCGCCTATACGCAGGCCGTTGTGGACAGAATCTCGAAAAGGGCTGTCAACAGTGCCGTGGTTCTTTTTGACGCGGTCCAGCCGCCTGCAGGCGAGATGCCGGTTGTGTTGGGCCCCGGTCTGACCGGCGTGCTGCTTCACGAGGCCATCGGACACGGAATGGAAGCGGATTTCAACCGAAAGAAAATTTCCACTTACGCCACGATGATCGGCAAAAAAGTAGCGGAATCCTTTGTGACCATAGTCGATGACGGCACAATCCCGAATCTCACGGGTTCTATCAATTTCGACGATGAAGGCACCCCCAGCCAAAAAACCGTGCTGGTTGAAAAGGGTATCATGAAAAGTTATTTGCACGACAAGATCTCCGCGAAGTTTTACAAGGTGAAACCCACAGGGAACGGACGCCGTGAAAGTTATCAGCACTATGTGGTGCCCCGGATGCGGAACACATACATGGAAGCCGGCCCGGCAGCAGCAGAGGATGTCATCAAAGCAGCCAAGAATGGAATCTATGTCGAGGATGTGGCGAACGGTCAGGTTAATATCGGCGAAGGCGATTTTGCCTTTTATGTCTCCCAGGGACGACTGATCGAAAACGGCAAGCTCACAGCGCCAATCAAGGACATCAACATCATGGGAAACGGCCCGAAGATGCTGGCCGACATCAGCATAATGGGAAAGAACCTTGAATTTTATAATGGCGGCGGCGGAGCGTGCGGCAAAGCCGGACAGTCGGTTCCCTGCAGCTTCGGACAGCCGACATGTTTGGTGAAATCACTGGTAGTCGGTGGAAGGCGATAAGGGAGGAGGACAGAAATGAACAAAGAAATGCAAGATTTAGTAGTGTGGACGATTAAAACGGCAAAATCCACAGGGGCCGATGATTGTCAGGTCAGTATCGGCAGCCAGAGAAATGTTGAGATCAGCTATCGCCAGCGCAGGCCGGAAAATATAAAAGAAGCAACCACAAAACAGCTTTCCATTCAGGTCTTTGTCAACGGGCGGTATTCCAGCCAGTCGACATCGGACCTGAGGAAAGACTCACTACAGGCGTTTATAAAAAACGCGATTGCCATGACAAAACTTCTGGCGGAAGATCCCTTCAGGAGTCTCCCTGATCCTAAATACTACAAAGGACGGGAAAAGATGGACTTGGGAATGGTTGATCCCCAGTATAAGAACTTTTCTCCTGAAGACAGACACAACCTTGTTAAGGCTGTAGAGAATACCGTGCTGGAAAAGGGCGGCGATAAGGTGATCTCGGTAACCGCGGAGGAAAATGACGGACATTCCGAGTCGGTCATGATGACCAGCAATGGGTTTGAGGGTTATTCAGAAGGCACGTTTTATGTCGCAGGAGCTCAGATGACGGTCCAGGATGAGGGTGAACGCAGGCCGAACGGCTATAATTATGTGGTGGCATTAAACAGGAAGGACCTGCCAACACCTGAGGAGATCGGCACCGAGTGTGTCAGACGCACTCTCAATCTGCTCGGCGCAAAAAAGATCAAGACGGAGACCCTGCCGATTATCATCGAGAATCAGGGGGTTGGGAGGATTTTCGGAGGTTTTCTTGGTGCCATGAACGGCCGGAGCATTCAACAGAAGCAGTCATTCCTTGCCGACAAAAAAGGAAAGCAGGTCGGAAGCAAACATTTTACGATTATCGACGATCCGTTCGTAAAGAGTGGCTTGGGAAGCCGGCTGTTTGACGGTGACGGATTTGCGGCAAAAAAGCGGGTGAAAATCGATAAAGGTATCCTGAAGGAATTTTATGTGGATTGGTATTACAGCCGGAAGCTGGACTGGGAGCCGACTTCAGGTGGAACCTCCAATTTGATTGTTCCTCCCGGGAAACGTTCGGTGGAAGAGATCATGAAGGACCTGGGAAGGGGAATTTTCATCACCGGATTTATCGGGGGAAACTCCAATCCGACAACAGGTGATACTTCGATCGGAATCAACGGACAGCTCTTCGAGGGAGGAAAGCCCGTCCAGGCCATCTCTGAAATGAACATCTCGGACAACCACATGAAGTTCTGGAACAAGCTGGTCGAAGTGGCCAACGATCCCTATGAGTACTCAAGCCTCCGATTCCCGAGCATGGTCTTTGAAGACATCGTCGTCTCAGGCCTCTAACTTAAATTTAAAGCCGGACTGGTCGAAGATGCAAAGAAGAGGCTGGCTGGGTTGAGGACAAAGTGATGCTAAAATATTTTGGCGGGTTTCCTATTAGTGTTGTTTAAACGATAAGTACTTTTTTTAGATAGGATAATTCTTCAACCGGTAAGGCTTCAACTTTCTTTCCCAGAGGAAAACGTTCCTTCACCGGACAGACAATGTATCCATACTGACATCCCAGATCGGAGAAGGCCTGTCTGAAACTTTTGGACAAACTTGGCGATTTGGAAAATTTAATTTCTATGCCTATCGGTGGTTTTTTCGGAGGCAATAATACCAGGTCCATCTCAGCACCAGAACTGGTTCTATAAAAATACAGAGGCCATGAAGAAGGAATCATTGCCCATATTTGCTCTATGACCCAACCCTCAAAAGATGAACCTGTATAGGGTGTCCCAAGAAGAGCTTCTTCATCAGATATTCGGAGCAAAGTGTGTAATAAACCACTATCCCGCAAGTACACTTTAGGGGCCTTGACCAATCTTTTTTTGATGTTAGGGTGATAAGGTTGAAGCTGACGGACTATAAATGTGTCCTTTAGAATATCCAAATATCTCCGAATTGCAGGAGCTGACACACCCATACTACCAGCTATCTTGCTGGCATTCCAGACCTGTCCGTGGCTGTGTGCTACCATTTCCCAAAAACGACGAAGCTGTATTGCAGGAACGCGCAAACCTAATTGGGGAATATCCCTTTCCAGATAAGTCTGGATGAATGTTTCCCGCCATACTTGACTCTGTTCATCAGAGTCAGAGAGAAAGCTAAGAGGATAACCTCCCCGGCACCAGAGCCTGCGTATTTGTGAATTATGTACTTCATCCAAAGTAAAAGGTGCTAATTCATGATAGATAATTCGGCCGGCAAGACTTTCTGATGCTTGTCTGACCAATGATGGAGACGCAGAGCCAAGGATGAAAAAACGCTCTCTTTTCCTGGTTCCGTGATCAACTAAGACTTTTATCAGAGGAAAAAGTTCAGGTTTTCTCTGTATCTCATCAATAATGATCAGACGGTCTTCAAATCTTTCAAGAAATATTTCAGCTTCATTGAGTTTGGCAAGGTCCGAAGGGCGCTCTAAATCGAGATAGAGTACTTTTGTTTTCTTGGAAGAAGAAATCATTTTGGCTAATGTAGTTTTTCCGCTTTGCCTGGAACCTATTAACCCCACCACCGGGAAAGTCTTTAAGGACTGTTCAAGGTTTCGATATAATCTCCGTTTAATCATGTTTGAAATATAAACGATTATCGTTCAATTTACAAGGATAAATTAATAATTAATTATCCTTTAAATCTTTTTTAATGTGCGGCTCTAAATAGCGAAACATGTGACTATTATGTATGAAGCTTCATAAAAGTCATGACTATTATGAAGAGTACTTCAATTTAGTCTGATTCTTGAACTGAGCTAGGTCTATGGATCTAGATTCAATTCGGATATTTTTCTCTATATTTTAGTGATGTTCTCTTGGTTGAGATATTCTCACTAATAAATGATGAATATCGATTGACACTCTTTCCTTAGACCCAATAAATACTGGTTTTTTGGAGTTACTAGTTCCAAAAAGAGAGAAAAAATGGAATTACTATTTCCATATATCCAGAGAAATTTTATCCTAGTCTATGATTTAAGAATTTGACTCTGAAATAGGTTATTGATATTCTTTGTTGCAGCACACATAGGAGGGGATAAAGTGACAAACGAATGCCCTAAGTGTCATACAGATAATCCTGATACAGTAAAATTCTGTGGTGAATGCGGGACGCAATTCGATACAGACGCAGCTTTCACCCAAACTATGGAGACGCCGGTCGAAGAGCTGACGACAGGCTCTACCTTTGCTTCCAGGTATCAGATCATT
>JAUWVG010000445.1 GCA_030617525.1 Candidatus Aminicenantota bacterium
GTCTTAACGGGGCAAATACGAATGACGAGATTCAGCAGATTGCCCGGGATGTCACACCTCTTTTGTCCAAACATCAGGATGACATTCTCCTCAATGCCGCTCTGTTCGAAAAAGTGAAAGCCGTTTATGAGATAAAAGACACTCTTAATCTGAATGTCGAGCAGAACACTCTACTTGATGAAACATATAAGGTCTTTGTGAGAGGCGGGGCGAATCTGGATGAGGAAAAGAAAACCGAGCTGAGAACAATCAATAATGAGCTGTCCATGCTGACCCTTAAATTTGGGCAGAATATCTTAAAAGAAGACAATGCTTTCCAGCTGGTTATTGACAATAAGGTTGATCTGGCCGGTCTCCCCGAAGCTGTCATCGCTGGAGCGGCCGAAGCCGGTAATGCCCTAGGGCATGAGGGAAAATGGGTTTTCACCCTTCATAAGCCCAGTTGGATCCCTTTTCTCCAGTACTCTGAAAAGAGAGCGCTTAGAGAAAAGATTTACAAGGCCTACTACAGCCGCGGTAACAATGACAATGAATTTGATAATAAGGCCATTGCCTCCAAAATCGCCGCCCTCCGTGTTAAGAAAGCCAATCTTCTGGGCTATGAAACTCATGCCCATTTTGTGCTCGAAGAAAACATGGCCAAGGTACCGGAAAATGTTTATGATCTTCTCAATCAACTCTGGGAACCGGCCTTAAAGATCGCGAAGAAAGAAGCCGAAGAGATGCAGGCCATGATCAAAGCCGAAGGGGAAAATTTTAAGCTGGAGACCTGGGACTGGTGGTACTACGCCGAGAAGCTTAAAAAAGCCAAATATGCCTTGGATGATGAAGTCATCAGGCCTTATTTTAAGCTCGGAAATGTCATTGACGGCGTCTTTACGGTCGCGACAAATCTCTATGGACTTCAATTTGAAGAGAGAATGGATATCCCCAAATACCATGAAGATGTCAAAGTGTTCGAAGTCAAGGAAGCCGACGGTTCCCATATCGGGATTCTCTACACCGATTACTTTCCCAGACCTAGCAAAAGGGGAGGGGCCTGGATGAATTCACTAAGGAAGCAGTTCAAGCTCAAGGGAAAGAATATCACACCCGTCATTATCAATGTGGGGAATTTCTCCAAACCCACGGCCGATAAACCGTCGTTAATTTCACTCGATGAGGTGAGTACGCTCTTTCATGAATTCGGCCATGCTCTCCACGGTCTTCTTTCAGACTGCACCTATGAGTCACTCTCAGGCACGGCGGTGTCCAGGGATTTTGTGGAGCTCCCATCGCAAATCATGGAAAACTGGGCTCTCCATCCCGATGTCCTCAAGATGTATGCCAAACATTATGAAACCGGGGAAGCCATACCGCAGGAACTTATTGATAAAATCACAAATGCCGGGCATTTCAACCAGGGTTTTATAACCATCGAGTACCTGGCCGCGTCATTCCTGGATATGGACTGGCACACGCAAACCGAAGCCGAAGAAAAGGATGTTTTAGAGTTTGAGAAGACATCGTTGGATAAGATCGGATTGATCCCGGAGATTATTTCCAGATACAAAAGCCCCTACTTTAACCACATCTTTTCGGGAGGGTATTCCTCGGGGTACTACAGCTATATATGGGCCGAGGTGCTGGATGCCGATGCCTTTGATGCCTTTAAGGAAACGAGCCTTTTTGATCAGGAAACGGCCAACTCATTCAGAAAGAACATCCTGGCTGCCGGCGGCACCGAGGACCCGATGACGCTGTACATAAGATTCAGAGGTGCCGAACCTAAGGTCGAATCCCTGCTGAAGAAGAGAGGCCTTAACTAGCCTGAAAATCTCTTTTTTATGTGATCTTGACCACGATCCCCGCAGTTGTGGGATATTTTTTTTACATAGATTAAATTCTGGGGAGTTTTGTCATGGCTGTTGAAATAAAAGAAGTTCAAAACAAGCGGGAGTTGAAGGCCTTTGTCCGTTTTCCTTTTATGCTCTATAAAGACAGTAAATACTGGATTCCCCCTCTGATCCATAATGAGATGGAAGTTCTCAATTCCGAGAAAAATCCTGATTTTGAGTACTGTGAAGCCAAATACTGGCTGGCTTATAAAGATGATCAGCTTGTGGGCCGCATCGCCGGTATCTACAACAAAAAATATATCGAAAAGTGGAAGAATAAATATGCCAGTTTCAGCCGGTTTGATTTTATCGATGATGAAGAAGTGTCCAAGGCTCTTTTTGACCGGGTTGAAGCATGGGCAAAGTCAAAAGGAATGGAGGGCATCCACGGTCCCTTGGGATTTACGACTTTTGATCATCAGGCAATACTGATAGAGGGATTTGATGAAATGCCCACGTCGGCCTCCGTCTATAATTACGAGTATTATCCGGTTCATCTGGATAGATTGGGCTGTAAAAAAGAAGTCGATTATATTGAATTTAAAATCAATGTCCCCAAAGAAATCCCGGAAAAAGCTGTCAGAATTGCTAATATCGTACTGAAGAGGGAAAAACTAAAACTCATAAAAAGCAAATCAAAAAGAAAACTATTTTCTTATGCCAAACAGCTGTTTCACGTCATCAATGAAGCCTATAAGCCCCTTTTCTATTTTATTGAGCTGAATGATAAACAGATGAATCGATTCATTAAAAAGTATACTTCCTTGGTCAAAGCAAAGTATATTCTTCTTGTTGTTGATGAGAAAAACAAAGTCATCGCATTCCAGATCACCATGCCTTCTCTCTCCAAGGCTTTCCAGAAGGCACAGGGGAAATTATTTCCCTTTGGATTTATACACTTTTTAAAGTCAGCAAGAAATCCGAACGTCCTCGACCTGTATCTTATCGGCATTCTCCCCGAATACCAGAGTAAGGGTGTCAACGCGATTTTTATGACGGACCTGACTCAGACGGCTATCGATAACAATATCCTCTACGGCGAATCCAACAGTGAACTTGAGGAAAACGTCAAAGTCCAGAGTATCTGGAAATACTATGATTCCATCCAGCATAAGAGGAAAAGAATTTATTTGAAGATGTTGTAGCCAAATATTCTCTCGAGTTGTTA
>JAUWVG010000426.1 GCA_030617525.1 Candidatus Aminicenantota bacterium
GTTTTTCCACCGTCAGCCGTCTTAAACAGGCCACGTGTGCCGGAATATCCCCAAAGATGCCCGACAGCCGCCACATAGACAATATTGGGATCCAGTGGATGGGTGGCCAAACGAGCGATCTGGTGGGTCTCCTCTAATCCCATGTTCGTGAATGTCCTACCTCCATCCGTGGATTTGTAAACTCCATCTCCCCAACCACTACTGTTCCGGTTATTGGCCTCACCGGTCCCAACCCAAATGATTTCGGGATTTCCCTGGAAGAAGGCCACGTCTCCGATGGAACCGCTGCCGTATTTGTCAAAAATCGGAGTCCAGGTGACACCGGCATTTTTTGACTTGAAGACACCGCCGGAAGCAGAGCCCACCAACACCACACGCCAGTCCTCATCTAAAGCATCCAGCGCAGATATTCGCCCCATCATATTAGATGGACCGATATTCCGCCATCGCAGAAATCCGAAAATGTCACTGTTATCAACTTGACTCTGAACTAATGGGGGCACCCCTACTAATAGAACCAGAAAAATTAAGCCAATTAATAAATTCCCTGAACATGAATTTTTTTTCATATAATTTCTCCTTGTTAACCTGAATTATTATCAAAATATGAATCATCCAGGTTGAGTACTATATATCAAACAGAAAGGCCTATAGTCCACAAATTTCGGATTGACTCTCAATGGGATTCCGGCTAAACTATATTTTTTTCTATAAGTTAAGGAACACTTTGAGAATGACCGGAAAATCGGCAGATTTAAAGAACCTAAAATTCTACATCCATACATTTGGATGCCAGATGAATAATAATGACTCGGAACATATCGCAGGAATCCTTGATTCCTGCGGAGCAAATCCCTCCGATTCTCTTGAAGAAAGTGACCTCGTCGTGATCAACACCTGCGCTGTGCGTGAAAAATCTGAAGAAAAACTGTATTCCCTTTTAGGCCGGTTGAATTCCATCAGGGAAAAGAAAGAAAAAAACTTTGCCATTGGTGTGGTGGGCTGCGTGGCTCAACTCCATCGGTCGAAACTGCTTGAAAAGATGCCTCATATTGATTTTATTTTAGGACCGGACAACTATTGGCAAATTCCAGAGATCATTCCCAAGCATCACGAGGAAAAAATTATCTCAACAAAATGGAGCAAAGACTGGCATGAAATACCAGATGAACAAACACTGAGGACAAGCCGAGTCAGTGCCTTTGTCACCATCATGGAGGGCTGCAATAATTTTTGCACTTATTGTGTTGTCCCCTACACTCGAGGCAGAGAAAAATTCAGACCAGCCCCTCATATTTTAACTGAAATTCAAGAGCTGGCTCAAAATGGCTACAAAGAAATTCAACTCCTCGGACAAAACGTCAATTCTTATATTGACCCAAATTCCCAAATGGGATTCGTCAAGCTTCTAAGGAAAGTGAACACGGTTGAAGGGATAGATTGGATACGATTTATCGCATCTCATCCAAAGAATTTTTCCACTGACATCGCCAAGGCCATGAAGGAGTCAGAAAGAATCTGTCACCAGCTCCATCTCCCCGTTCAGTCTGGCTCATCCTCAGTTTTGCACAGAATGAATCGAGGATACACACGAAAAGAGTACCAACAAATCATCAAAGACCTGCGCAGGCAGATGCCGGACATCTGCCTGAGTACGGATATCATTGTCGGATTTCCAGGGGAATCGGATAAAGAATTCCAGGAAACCATGAGTCTTCTCGAAGAAATCCGGTACACAAATATTTTTTCCTTTCGCTACTCTCCCCGACCCTTAACCAAAGCGGAAAATATCACAGATGATGTACCTTTCGCCGTAAAAAAAGAGAGATTAATAGCTGTTCAAGAATTACAGAAAAACATCCAAATCGAGACAAATCAATCCTTAATCGGCAGCACGATAAAAGTGCTTTGTACGGGAAAAAGCAAAAAGGATCAAAATATTTATTCCGGTCGCAATAAAGGATATCAGGTCATCAATTTCTCTTCAAAAAAGAAGGTTATGGACCAGTTTGTTAACGTTCAGATTACATCTTGCGGCCCTTACAGCCTCCGCGGTCACACCGTTTAACTCCCTACGCCAAAAAAAGCATTTCCAATCCCGTGATTTAAGAATCATTTCTGGGAAGATAATGGAGAAATCCGTATGGAGGACGAGCGGGCAAGGTTCATTTCCTCTTAGGAAATGAGAGCGAGGACGGAATCGAGCGAGTTTTCCTCGCTGGGGAAAACTACGCGTGATTTCTAATCACTTTACAGAAATGGTTCCTAAATCACGGGATTGGAAATGCCTCAAATTCGACAAATCTGATTGATTTCATCATACGAATATGCTATACATTTTTCTTCAAGTCTACATAAGGAACAAACAATGACATTATTAGAGATTATTCCTCATTCTTACATATTAGGTATTCTGGGATTGATTTTTGCTATCCTCCTCTATCTCTACATCAAGCGATATCCCAAAGGAAACGACCTCATGCAGGAGATTGCAGAATCCATTCACTCCGGATCCATGATTTTCCTGAAGAGAGAATATACCTTTATTTTTATTTTTGTGGTGATCATCTTTTTTGTATTATGGAAAGCATTTAATATCAATACCAGCCTGGCATTCCTGACTGGAGCTGCCTGTTCCATGTTGGCCGGATTTATCGGCATTAAAGGCTCAACCCGAGCTGCTGTTCGTGCCACGCAGGGAGCCATAGATGGAGGCGCTCCCCAAGCACTGACCATCGCCTTTCAAGGCGGAGCCGTCATGGGTATTTCTGTCGCTGCGCTGGGTCTTGCGGGTGTCGGACTCTTTTTCTTTTTCTTCACAAAAAATCCCGAAATCATCAACGGATTTGCCATGGGAGCAAGCTCCGTAGCGTTTTTTGCCAGAGTGGGAGGAGGAATCTACACCAAAAGCGCCGATGTCGGCGCCGATCTTGTGGGTAAAGTTGAGGCTGGAATTCCCGAAGACGATCCACGCAATCCCGGCGTTATTGCCGACAATGTGGGAGACAATATTGGTGATACGGCAGGTATGGGTGCCGACCTTTTTGAATCATACGTCGGCTCTGTCATCGCCTCCATCGCTATTGGAGCCACCATGACGCCTAACATAAATTATATGTCGCTTCCCATTTTGCTCATCGCTTTAGGACTCATCTGCTCTGTCATTGGCGTTTTTTCCATCAATATACTCAAAAAATTCAGTCCTCAATCCGTACTCAGAAATTCGACGTACATCAGCGGATTCCTTTT
>JAUWVG010000433.1 GCA_030617525.1 Candidatus Aminicenantota bacterium
AAACTATTTTCAGATGATTCATAAACATGAAGAACCTCCAGGACACAATAAGTTTCAAGTATCCAGCGAGCGATTTTAGACTGTTGCCCAAATACCAGCGCTTTGCCTTAAAACGACCCTCTGATCTTTGGATCTAAGAGAATGTCTCTTCAAAATCTTCGAGGATCGAATGTTTCTCGTGATAGATTGACAGCAGGCCAAGGAGTTTTCTCGCCATTCTTGGGCTGTTATATTTCTTGTTCACAGTTGTGTCCTATATTTCTGATTCAAAGTTCGGAATACTCTCTCTGATATGCTCATGCATCAATAGTGTCTCTTCCAGGGCATTCTTTCCTTTTTTGGTGATGCTGTATATGGTTTTGCTTCGTCCCCCACGAACCGGCGTGGGATCGCTTTTTTGAGATGTGACATACCCTTTCCGGATAAGAACTTCCAGCAGATTATAGAGTGTCCCGTACACAATCTCTTTTTTAGACAATTCAATGACCTTATTTCTGAGAGGAGCACCATGAGAGCTGCCCTCCAGCATCAATAACGCACTCAAAATAATCTCTTCCTTAACTGCCAAAATAGCCATTTGATTGACCTCGCATGTTTAATCGAATAATTCGAACATATATTACACTTCAGCAAAAAATATGCCAAATCGATCGCTTGGGATTTTTAAACTCTCATGAACAAAAACATGTCCACTCTTGAACAATCATTATCCGTTTTCGGACAGTTATTAACCTGAACTATTCATAAAAAATGTCGATACTGTGTTCAACAAAAGCAATATCAAATATTTACATTATTCTTCCAGCAAGCCACTCTGACAATTCCGTTTTCGCAGTCCTTATTATTCATAATCGACATTTTTTACCTTTCAGGCGAGCCGATCTCACTACAAAGCCTTCGTTGTAGCCCATTCGCGGTAGTTCACTACAGCTTCGTGGGCCACTGCCTCACCTTTGCAGCGACCTCAGCTCGTGAATAATCCAGGCCAGGTAACCCTGAATTGGAACCGTTAGGATAAAAAGAACGTCATCTTGGCATATTTTCTGCATATCATAATTTGAGATGTCACTTCTAAAGAACGCAAAAAAAATGGAAGACCACAATGTTTAATAATTACATAAAGATCGCCTTGAGAAATCTTACAAAACACAAAATTTATTCGGCCATCACTATGTCTGGATTGGTGCTGGGGTTGGGAGTTTTCATTGTATTTGCCCTCTTGTTACAATCTCAATCCAATTTTGACTCCTTTCACAAAAATGCCGACAGGATCTACAGTGTCGTTCAGATTCTCCCCAGAGGTGTGGAGAAGGACCACCATTCGGCCATAACTCCGACACCCCTAAAAGATATTCTATTAGCCGAATTCCCGGAAATCGAAAAGGCATCAAGATTTTTCCCACCGGGAAGAATGGTAGTCAGACACGAGGATAAATTATTCTATGAAAACAGGATTCGATTTGTCGACGCTGATTTTCTATCCATTTTTACGTTTAATCTTTTAAGGGGTGAAGCTGGGACGGTTTTATCAAATCCCTATTCCATCGTTCTTACAGAGACATCGGCAACAAAATATTTCGGAAAAAAAGATCCCATCGGAAAAAGCCTGATGTTAAACAATGATTTTGATGTTGTTGTCACCGGAATCATCGAAGACATTCCCGAAAATTCAAGCATTGGATTCGACTTCCTTGTGTCCATGGAAACAGCCGGAGCAATGAACATCCGGATGGATGACTGGAGCGTCAATAATCAAGCAACATTCCTGCTTCTCTATAATGGCGCGAGTCCCACAAAACTGGATAGTAAATTATCTTCTCTTATTCAAAGATATTACCCCGATTCTTTTGAATCTCCGAAGCGTCTCTATCTTCATCCCATGCCGGACTTTTACTTGAATTCAACTGAGATCGACTGTTATTGGAGTGCTGCTCAGATGAGTCAAATTGCGATATGGATCGTTGCCGTTCTAATACTAATAATTGCCTGTATCAACTTCATGAATCTATCCACAGCACGTTATGCAACGCGTGCCAATGAAGTTGGAATGCGCAAGGTCATCGGTGCTCGCAGGATTCAGTTGATAAAACAATTCTTAGGAGAATCGATTCTCATGGCCTTTATTTCATTACCTCTGGCCATACTGTTCTCTGAGCTCGCACGTCCGGGATTGATTGCGCTTATGGGAGGGGGAATCTACATTGCTTCGGTTTGGGAGTTCCCTCGTGTACTGATCCTGACTTTTAGCGCAACCATCCTCACAGGTTTTTTTGCGGGTAGTTATCCCGCTTTCTATGTATCTGCTTTTCAAGCGATCCAGGTTTTTAAAGGACGGCTTATCAAAGGGAAAAAAGGCAGTCGATTTCGCAAAATCCTGGTCGTCACCCAATTCACATTTTCCATTATTTTGATTTTGATTACCATAATCACCATAAAACAAAACAATCATAACCGAAATGTCGATCTAGGATTCGACAGATCAAACATCATTACCGCTAAGATTTCAAAAGAAGCTAATGACAAACTCGATGTTCTAAAAAAAGAGTTGGTCAAGCACTCTGATATTGTCTCTGTCTCAGCAGCAGCGGCATTACCCATTGGCTGGGAAGCAGAACAACAGGTTGTGCCCGAGGGAGTGGATGAGAATGACGCATTAACTATGAATACATATGTTGTTGATTATGGATTTATTGAAATGCTGGGAATCGAGATCCGGCAAGGGAGGAGCTTTTCCGAAGATTTTGCGGATGACAATAGCTTTATCATCAACGAAGCAGCGGCCGATCAGCTCCAGTGGGAAAATCCGATCGGAAAACAATTGGTCATAGGAGAAAAAAAAGGCACGGTTATAGGTGTCACAAGAAACTATCATTTCAAAGAGATCTATTTAAGTCAGATTGCTCCTTCTGTGCTTTATTTAGACCCAGAAGGCCTCAACTATGTCTATGCTAAGGTATCTTCTCCAGATCAACTCTCCAGCGGAGTTGAGCACATGAAAAAACAATGGAACATTTTAGTTACAAACCTGCCCTTTGAGCATGAAACTCTGGAGCTTGCTTTCGATGATATGCTTAGTGGCGACAAAACAGCTGAGATGACAGGGACTCTGGGTTTTATGGCGATATTTCTATCCTGTCTCGGATTATTCGGGCTCTCTTCATACGCCGTTGAACGAAGAATAAAGGAGATCGG
>JAUWVG010000086.1 GCA_030617525.1 Candidatus Aminicenantota bacterium
AATCTCTACAAATGAGATCGCCGCGCTGCGCTCGCGATGACACAATCGGATTAAGGATTAGAGGATTAAGGATTAATAAGAAAGGATTATGGATGAAGGGGTAAGGGGTAAGTAGAATGAGTCTAACCTGTCATCAGTCTAATCCATTCTTTAAAAAACACATCTGTAATTTCATAGGTGTTTTTGCTTTTTGCCAGAATACCTTTTTTTATTAATAGAGAAACAGAAGTCTGCAGTGTGGAAAAAGGTTTGATGCCGCTTGCAGATGCAAAATCTTGAGAAAATATTCTTTTATCCCTGATATTTACAATAGCACTAAGGACATCTCTTTGGTTGATGGTTAAATCGTCCCATAAAGTTATATAATAAGGTGTCTGTTCATGAACGATCTTCTTCAGGCAGGCCTTAACATCTGTGATATTAATTTCTTTTCCATCTCTGTGCCTATCCCAGAGCTCATGACACAAAAACTGAGCATTATAGGGATAATTTTCTACCTTATCAAGTATCTCATCCAATGTGCCTTTGTCTAAGGAGAAACCCGTAATTTTGAATTTGTGTGCAAGAAATTTTTTAAACTCTGCTCTGGGAATCTTATCAAGATTCATAACTTTACCAAGTTTATAAAAAGCGCGGTCTTTATTAAAAACCATATCTTCTATCATATGGGTTTTTGAGCCTGCAAATAGATAAGCAACATTTCTTTGATGCTGGATGCATGAACGAAGAGCCTTCTCCAGAGATTCACCATTAAAATCTCGAATCTCCTGAAATTCGTCAAAAACAATCACAAATTTTTTTTTCTTCTTTAAAGCGATTTTTTGGGGCAGTTCAAACAATTCGTCAAAAGACCTCAAAACATCAGCTTTATCAGTGATATAATCAATCCCAATAGACGGGCTGCCATCTGTGCCGATAGTAATTTTGGGCATCACTCGGGGAAGGGCCTCTTTAATTAAATGTATTGCCCTCTCAATCTTTGTTTCCACTTTTTGTGCTATTTCTCTTGCATAGAGTTCAAGAAGCTTATGCAAAGATGTTGCCTTGTAAAGATCAATATAAATCGTATACAATCCCTCTTTTTTTAATTTCTCAAGAGTATTAACGATAAGTGAAGTTTTTCCATAACGGCGGGGAGATATCAGAAAAATCTTTTCTCCGTCTTTTAAATCCTGTAGAAGTCTTGTAACCTCATTCTTTCTGTCAGCAAAATTTCCGCCTGTAACAACCTCGCCATAAATAAATGGATTACGCATAAAAGAGCCTCATGATTTATGTATTTTCACATAACGTATAATTACATAATTCTGGTGCTCTGTCAAAGTAAATAAATTGGGGACAGTCCCCATTTATTCGTGACACAATAGGATTACATTACAAAACGACCTGATTGTCGTCTATGTGAACAAGGAATCGGATCAACGGCAGAACGATGTTGGTGTTAATCGTTCGTGTTTGAGGAGTCTGAGTCAGAATGATGCCGTTTTTATATGTTTGGATCTGTTTCAGATCTTCCGGCCGGATTCGCTTTGTCCATTTAATTTCCACAGGAAGCATGGTTTTTTGCTGAACTAAGGCGATGTCGACTTCACCTTTGGATCCTTTTATGTAATAAGTTGGGGCCATTCTTTTGCAGTGATCGACGGTAACAGCTTCAACATATTTGGAGGCGAATTCATTGTTCCGAAAATGAGATTTGATTTTTTCGATTGAAAATCCAGGATTCAAGTAACGGGTCACGGAATGATGGATAAAGGGATCCCGGAAATAAAGCTTTCTGTTTTTTTTGGGAGCTCCGGTTAACTTGTGTTCCTGAATCGCTTGTTGAATGTGCAGGACATGGATCGACGAGAGAATGTTGCAGTAATCGGAAACCGTTTGATGATGCTCGATGGATAGATGTTTACCCAAACCGTTCCAAGAAATGGGAGTGTTATAGGTTGTTTCGATGCCTCGAAGTATTTCTTGAAGATAATGTTCGCTCTTGTTGTATTTCAGAATGTCACCGATGATCCAATGGATATAGGTATTCATTGTAGATACGGAAAGAGTGTTTTTCTGGGCGTATTCATTAATTGCGGGAAGATATCCGCCATGGAGCAGATATTCATAAAAAAGCTCACTGAAAAGGGCATGGGATTGGGAATATTCCGGGAGTTTATCTGTCAGTGGTGTCGCTATGATTTTACTGCAGAGCGGAGTGATTTCCTTGTTTTTGAGAACTACAAACTCCTTGAAACTCAAGGGCGAGAAAATAAAATCAGTTTTGTCGGCTTTGCCCCTTCTTCCTGCGAATCTTTTCATAGCGGTTTGGATAATCTGGCTGTCTGACCCGGTTAAAATGACGGTCGTCTTTTCAAGGATGCCGGAGTCGGCGAGATATTTGACGGATTTATCCCAGTCCGGGATATAGTTGACTTCATCGATGATTAGATATTGGTGTGATGAGGAAGAGTCGTAAAAGCTGTCGATGATTTGTCGAAGGATGTGATGGGTATCGATGATCTCCCCTGTCAGGAAGAGAATATTTTTAGGAGCGGTTTTTTTTGATAAGAGTCGTAATATCAGCTGTTTAAGAAATGTCGTTTTTCCGATCTGTCTGCCGCCGGTAATCAGGTAGATGCCAGGAGTATTGAAGGCCGGTTCTTCGAGGAGAGGAGAGTGATAGACTAAAGGCAATTCAATCAGTCTTTTAAGATGGGGATCATGATTTTTGTAGCGGGAAATAGACTCTTTGAACTGGTTGTGGATGTCAAGTTCTGAGATCATAATAGTATTTATATGATATATTTCGAGTTTAGTCAATGGGTAATGACTAAATTTAGATAATGGGCATTGACTAAATATTGGGGACAGTCCCGAATAAAAATAGGATTATGGATTAGAGGGGTAAGGATTAATAAGAAAGGATTAAGGATTAGAGGGGTAGGGATTAGGCGGAATAATGAGATTGACTTGTTTCAATCGTTATTGTGTTTTTTTTGTCTTTCCAGGAAATCTACAATATATTCAGCAAACTTCTTAAGATCATCGAGGTTGTTTCTTAGATGAAAATAGACCTTTTCTGAATCGATTTCCAAGTACATGTGGACAAGAAGATTACGGAATTTGGCCATGTTTGCCAATTTTTTTCCAAAGTCTTTTGGAAAAATATCTGCGTCAGCTAACCTCATAAGAACGGATGCATAGTCTTCTGCTATATCTAAGGGAAGCGCTGAGATAAGATGAGTACCTATGTTCAGACAGCATTCAATAGCCAGTTGAAAATTTCTTTCGACAATGGCCTGCATGTCTGAATTTTGTGTGTATTCCTTTTTTGATAAAGACTGTTTTTTCTTGAGGCGGTGGAAGTATTTATCTAAAAGATTGAGCTGATATTGTATTTTATTTGTATCGATTGCCAAATTCGCCTTCCTTTATTTTTTTTGACAGGTAATAGAAATATTCGTCTCTGATCGGTTTGGTATCAAAGTAGCTAATCAGTGCCTTCTGTTCAAACTCAATACGTTTAGAATCATCTGAGCAGTAAAGAAGATTTCTTGCTGAGATGGCTGCATATTTTATTGAAGGCGGAGCTTCACTCAGGTTTACAAAACTTATCTCATCTGTCTTTAAACACATTGAGAGAGATTTGTAGAGGGTTTTTTCGATGGCCTCTTTTCTCGAGGGGCTCAGGTTTTTTTCCAAGAGATAGGCAATGTCGATATCACTTAATGGATGAGAATGTCCTTTGGCCTGGGAGCCAAAGAGGTAGGCAGCGATAAGACCTTCCTGGTTTTTAAAGATATCCTTCAGTTTGGGTATAAGTTTTTGAATATCGTGTTTTATCTTTTTGTGCTTAATCATTTATATAAATATTTTATCATAAAAAAAGATGACAGTCTTTTAGAATAGCCCACTGCGAAGAAGGATTATTAAGAAGGGATTATGGATTAAGGGGTATGGATTACTCAGACAGGATTAGGGATTAGAGGGGTAAGGGGTAAGCAGAATAATGAGATCGCCACACAACGTTTGTAATGACAATTAGGGAGAATCATTGTCGTTGATCACTCGGCAAACGTTTCGAGGTTTCAAGGAGTCAAAGTCAGGCTTGGACTATTCTTTCCTTGTCATCCCCAATTAATGGTATAATATCCGCAGATAGACAAACGAACCCATAAAAAATGCAAAAACAATCGATCTATACGCCTCTCATAACAGTACTTCTTGATGAATTCGGAAAACGATTAAAAACTGCTGTACTTTTTGGCTCTAGAGCTAGGAACCAAGCAAGAACAAAGGGCGATCATGATATCTTTTTGGTCATAGAAAGATTACCTGTTAATCCACTAGAGCGGCAAAAAAAAATACGTACAACAATCTGGCATGTCCCTCTTCGAGTAAATACGATAGCCAAAACCCCGGAAGAATTTCGGAAGAACCTCACTCCTCTGGTACTGGAGGTTTGTGTAGATGGCATCTGCCTCTATGGAAAAAAATATTTTGAAGCTTACAGACAAAAAGCATTGTCCGCACTGAAACAATCGGGATTGTCACGTAAGCAAGTCGGGAAGGAATGGTATTGGCATTTTGAGAGAGTTCCAAAGAAGGAGTGGGAGCTCACATGGGAAGGATTTCATGAACTCCCGTAAAGATGTAGAGTATCGTCTGAATCTTGCAGCAGGTTTTTTAAAAGAAGCAGAAGAGGATTTCCAATTGAAAAGGTGGCGTTCATGTGTAAACAGCGCCCAACTTTCTGTAGAAAATTCCGGGAAAGCCATTTTAATGCTTTATGGTATATCGCCGAAAACACATGAGCCGGCACGCCATTTAGAGAAATTAGCACGAAATAAAGAGATACAGAAGGAAATTCGAGGAAAGGTTAAAGAAGCTTTGCCAGGCTTTCACACGCTTGGTGTAGATGAGCATTTTAAAACAGACTATGGAGATGAGACTTCTTATCGATTGCCTTGGGAGATATTTGATGAAAAATCTGCAAGATCGGCATTAATGGCGGCAAAAAAGTGCCAGTCAGCGTCCGAAGAAATAATTGCACTTGTTCGGCAGAGGCGATCCAAATTAGCTGAATAAGCAGGATTAAGGATTACTAAGAAAGGATTAGGGATTAATATAGAGTTAATTGGGGACAGTCCCCAATTTCTCCAATTTCTGGCATGCAGGCACTTTTGTGGTATTTATTTATTCCTGTTTTTTTCTTTGTGCTGGATTATTTCAACCCATATAGGAGTTTCCGGATAGTAGGATTCTTGGATGTGTTTTATCATTTCCGTTACATGATGAACGATGTCCTCCCTCTTACAATTAGAGGGGAAACAATGAAGCATATTCACTTCAATCTCTCTCCCTTCTTCTGTGTATGCTTCATTCGGGACATATTTTATTGACGAATCCAGAGGGAGAAGACCTCTATATTTACGAATCAATTCATTGTAGTCATTGAGGACATCATATATCCACATTTTGATCTGATATTTTTCTTTTTCTTCTTCTATAATTTTTTGATGTTCAACAATTAAATTTTCTCTTTCTTTACCAAAAGGGGTCTTTATGTCTTCCATTGCCACTTTTTTTTTATTTATGATTTCCTCGTTAATTTTTTTCATCCGAGGGGACTTTTTCCAGGCCCAACCTTCAATAGCAGTCCCTACTTTGGATAAAAAGCAGCCAACATTCTCTATGACTTTTAAGAAAAAAGCTGTAATTTTCTTCGACGGGTGAGTTCTCATCTATACACTCCTGTTTATAGTACTCAACAAGCCTCGCTTTGCTCGGCAAAGGTTTCGAAGTTTCAAAAAGTACAAAGTCAGTCTTGCACCTTTCTTTCCTTGTCATCGCAATTAGGGCGTGGAATTGAGATGAATAAAAAGTGCCTGTTCTACTTCTTTTAATTTTTCTTCTGAAACATTTCCTATCAATTTTATCAACCTTTTTTTGTCTACAGTTCGGATTTGATTGGATTTGATCTTTGAATCTACAGTCAAATTTGTCTCTCTCTTTGGCAGGAAGGTTTCAAAAGGATATATTTTTTTGACATTCGAAGTTATCGGAAGAACCGTGATTGTTTCGGCAAATTGATTATTTCGATCGTTTGAAATGACCAATGCAGGCCTTGTCTTTCCTATCTCATGTCCGACTACCGGTTCCAATGAAATAAGCCATATTTCGCCTCTTATAGGAAAATTCATTTTATTCCCATTTCTCTAAAGTAATTTCTTCCCATTCCTTGTTGAGGTTCTTGTCTTCATCTTTTGTTGCTTTGTATCCTTCAATAAGAAGTTTATCCAATTTTATCCTTTTTATTTTTTTGAATTGATTCCTTAATGCATCAGCAATGAAACGGCTCTTGTTTGGTATAGGTTTTAACTCCTCGTATAATTCTTCTGGCAGAGTTATGTTTAATCTGTTCATTTTTACTTTCCCCTGTATTCAGAGTACAGCGAAAATAACGCATTGTCAATACACCAAGTATAGGATTAAGGATTATTAAGAAAGGATTAAGGATTACAATAGGATTATGGATTAGAGGGGTAAGGGGTAAGCAGGACAAAGTCTTACCTTGGTATCGCGAGCACAGCGCGGCGATCTCATCATTTACTCGTCCAGCTTGGCCAGAATGCGTTCGCTATCCAGCACTCTTGACCTCTTCGAGATAGCTGTAGTAAATGTGCTTAAAATCTTCAAAAGATTTGATTGTGCGGATGGCCAGTTCATAAAGAAGTTCTTCATCCCGAACGAATAGGATTTTCGCTTCCTTCAACACTCTGTGCCGGATATACAGAGGAAGCTGCTGGAAAATCTGGATGTCGAAAGAAAACGCTTTCAGATAGTCCAGGCGCTTTCGGGACAGAAATATTTTCTTTGACAGATTCTGGTTGGAAACAAGAACAAGGCAAATGTCAACATCCGAATCCTTCCCTTGTTCTTGGCGGGCTGAACTTCCATAGAGAAACACTGCCAGGACCTCCTGATCCTGCCGCTCTCTCTCAAGAAGTTTATCTAAAGGAGCGAGCTTGTTCATTTTTAGGCTTATCTATCAATTTCATTTTATCAAATAATTTGGATACAGTCCTGTAAAAAGAACGCTGTCATTACGGGGAGCCTTGCGACGTGGCGATCTCATTTGTAGAGAGATCTCTACGTTTCACTCGCGATGGCAAAATGTAATAAAAAGAGCTATTTTATTTGACGCTACAAACTGAAACTTGTATACTTGTTTCAGGAGGCAAGATTATGGCTACCACCACTGTAAGAATCCCTGAGGAAAAAAGAGACCTCATCAAGATTGTGGCAAGCATTGAAAAAAGGGACATAAAGGAAATACTCACTGAGCTTATTGACGAGTATTTAGAACGTCACAGAGAAACGCTTGAGATTCTTTCCAGGCCTGATTGGGTTGAGGCTATCGATAAGGGTTTAAAGGCTTCTGAAAAGGGCGAGTCAGTTAAGTGGCGAAAAAAGAAACCTGGGAAATAATCCTTACGCGGCCTGCAGAGAAAGCGTATGACAGGTCCGGCAGGACGAAAAAAATGCGGCTTGAAAGCTGTTTCGCAGACTTAGAAAAGGATCCGCTGTACGGCCACAGTATAAAACCGCTGGTGGGAAAATTGAAAGGGCTTTACAGATACAGGATTGGGGATTTGCGGGTCATTTACAGGCTGATTAAAGAAAGTAAGATCGTTGAGATAATTGCCATCCTCCCAAGAGGGAACGCGTATTGAAAAGCAGAAAAAGCCTTTTTTATATATACCAAACAGGGATAAATTTGATTAAAGATGAGTTTATCTTTAAATCACCACAGAAGCCTTTAGTGAGCACTAAAGCTTTCTCTGGTTTATAGTGGAGAATAAAATTTCTAAATCCACGAGATATTTTTGGCCCGGACAAATTGGAATACTTAACCTCAACGGGGACGATTTTTCCTTCCTTTTCCAGGATAAAATTGACCTCT
>JAUWVG010000309.1 GCA_030617525.1 Candidatus Aminicenantota bacterium
TCATCGGCTCCCATGGCCAGCGCGTGTTTGAGGATGCTGGAAGAGGTTTTTTTATCGATGGTCAGAACCGTCACATCTGAGTTGTGTTTGTCCTTGAGCCGTAAGGCCAACTCAACGGCCTGCAAATCATAAGGACTCATCACAGGGGGGATCCCTTCGGGAGGAATAACCTTCTTGGACACATCATCCAGCCTGAACTTGACCGGAGGGATCTCCGGGTCCGGGATTTTTTTGACACAGACAATAATTTTCATGACTACCCATACAAATAACAAATACCGAAACCGGCCCTGGGGAGAGTCCAGTCTATAGCCTCTTTTTCACAGACTATTCTGCAGCTGCCGCACTCGAGACAGCCTTCGAAAGAAAAAGTGATGTGATCTTCAAACACTGTGAAACAGCCGGCCGGACAGGCATATAAGCAGTCCAACTCTTTGCATTGGCAACAAATGTCCTCTTTTATTCGGATGTGGACTTCCTGATCCACATCGAATTTGTTCACGGCCAGCTTGTCTTCAATTTTCTTAGGATTCACAGGGCCTTCTTTATATTATATAGATCGCTTGCGATTTGTAGGAGAGAAACGTTACCTTTCATGGAACGTTTCAGCTGCTTCCAGATTTTTTTCTTCGGTCGGCCGTCGTTGGTAAAGATTTTCTCAGCCATATCGCAGGCCAATCCGGGATAGACATTGTAGATGCGTGGATTTTCTAAAAATTTTGGCGCCTTTCTAAAGGTTTCCAAATCCTTTAAAACCAAGCTCTGTTTCAAGAAATGGGAATAGGAAGACAGTGATTTTTTTGAGAAATCTTCCTTTTTTTTGGCCTGGATGACGGCTTCAGCCGCGGCCATCCCCGAAGCCATGGCCAAATTGCTCCCCTCCAGATTCAATCCGGTTACCAGACAAAAAGCTGCTGCATCCCCAGCCACCAGAAAGCCGTCCGCAAAAAGCTCCGGCATTTTGGCTCTGCCCGATGTGGGAATGAGATGGGCAGAGTATTCCACCAATTCCCCTTCACTCAGATAGCGGGCCACTTCGGGATGCTCCTTGAACTCTTCGAGAAGATCGTTGGCTTCAATCTTGTTTTTAATTAGAGCGCTGAGTTGAACCACAATTCCAATGGAAAGGCTGTCTTTGTTGGTGTAGATAAAGGCACCGCCGGGAATTCCTTTAGTGAAAGATCCTATAAATTCCCAGGCCACTCCCTCATCTCCAGAAAGATTGAAACGCTGTTCCAGCATCTGCCTAGGAATCTGGATAACCTCCTTTACCCCCTGCTTCATATCTTGAGGCAGGAGCCTTTTTCTGAGTCCGGCTTTTTCAGCCAGGATAGAGTTCACCCCATCACAGGCCACAACTACATTTGCGGGAAGCTCATCTCCACCAGCCTTGATGCCAACTATCCTGCTTCCATCCCAGAGAAGGTCGTCGGCCTGGAGACCGGAAGCCACAATTGCCCCGGCTTGTTGGGCCTTATCTGCAAACCAGCGGTCGAATTTGGCCCGGAGGAGTGAAAAGCTGTTATACGGTTTCCTTCCGAATTTTGACGAAAAAAAGTCTGCTGAAAGTGCGGCATCTGCTGTGAGAAAAGAGATTCTATGGTGAAGAATGTATCTTTCCACCGGGGCTTCTTCCCAAAAATCGGGGAACAACTGATGGAAAAGGGGGCCATAAAATACTCCACCCCACATGTTTTTGGCTCCGGCAAATTTTCCTCTTTCGACAATGAGGGTACTCAAACCGGACTTGGCCAGCGTCAGGCCGCAGGCGCATCCTGCCGGTCCGGCCCCGACAACTATGGCATCGAAGTGTTGTTTCACAGTTTTTTACTTCCTACCGGAAAGCGGCCATCTCCAGAAGCTGCTGCCCGATCGTCAATTGGTGCATTTGAGCCGTACCTCCGAGAATAGTGGCCGTGATAGCATCCTGGTAATGATGGCCTACAGGGAAGTCATCGATCGTCCCGAAAGAGCCGTGAATTTTTACGGCTTGCGATGAAACCCAGAGTGCGGTCTCTGCGGCAAAATATTTGGCATAGGACATCTCCTTGATGTGGCGGATACCTTTGCTCTTGAGATAGGCGGCACGGTAGGTCAGCCATCTGGACGCCTCGATTTTTGTCGCCATATCGGCGATGATCTCCTGGATCAACTGATGCCCCCCTATGGATTTGCCGAACTGTACACGCTCCTTGGCATACTTGATAGAAGACTCCAGGCAGCTCTGAGACAAGCCGACAGCGCCGGCCGCAAGGAACAGCCGTGCCGTATCGATGCCGTGCAGCGCATTTCTCAGGGCCTTTCCAGTCTCTCCGATCTGGTTTTCCAGCGGAAGTTCCATATCGGTGAATCTGAGAGTGCCTTCACTGCCTCCTCTCCAGCTGATTTTCCCCTTTTGGACAGTGCTTGAAAATCCGGGTGTTCCCTTGTCGACTATAAAGGTGGCCAAGCCCTTGAGACCTAAGCTCTTGTCTGTTTGGGCAATGAATAAGACCACATCGGCGATTTCACCGTTGGTGATAAAAATTTTTGTGCCGTTGATGATCCAGTGATTCCCGCTGCGGACAGCGCTCGTTTCGATCATGGAGGAGTCGCTTCCGGCGTTCGGTTCCACCACAGCGCCGGCCAGGATGATTTCCCCTTTATTGACCGGGGGAAGGTATTTTTTTTTCTGGGCTTCACTGCCTGCATCGAGCAGGTTTGTGCCGGGCTGGATAGAACCGCTCACGGCAGCCTGTGTTACGGCCAGGCTGGCCGAACATAGAGACTCCCAAATTATTGAAGAGGTGACATAATCGAGCCCCAACCCGCCATACTCCTGAGGCATATGCGGGGCCAGTAATCCTTGGGCGGCCATTTTTTTTATGATTGCGGGATCAAATTTTTCCTGGCGTTCGTTTTCCTTCAGAGGAGGCAAAATCTCCTGTTCGGCAAATTTGTGGGCCATATCCCGGAACATTCTTTGTTCTTCTGTGATTTCAAAATCCATTTTTTATTCCTCTTTTTCCACGAATTCGACCAGAACACCATGTGTATCACGGGGATGAAGGAACGCTGTTTTTCCTTCTGCTCCCGAGCGTATTTCTCCCAGGACCTCCAACCCCTTCGATTTGGCAGAGTCGACTTCAGCGGCAATGTTTTCGACTTCATAACAGATATGATGAAATCCTTCACCCCGCTTTTCCAGAAATTTGGCCATCACGCCTTCGTTTCCTATAGGCTGGAGGAGCTCGATTAAAACGTTCCCTGTGTCGACTAAACTCACTTTAATCGTCCCGTCTCCCCCCAAAATTGGATCGGAAGATTCCAGACCAAAGACTTTTCGATAAAATTCTCGTGACTCTTCAAGGTCCTTGACCGCCACTCCAAGATGACTGATTCCTTTGATCATCCGAAACCTCCAGTCTGTTCTCCTTCATTAAGGGAAGGAACATCTCAAAAAATTGGATAGCTTGGTTGACAAAATAACATAGGACTAATTTGAAGTCAAAATGTCAATTTCTTCGGAAGCATCCTCATTTCCGTGATTTCATTTAGAGTTCTGGGAAGATGATGGAGATATCACACAAAGTGAAATCTGAAGAGGATGGAAAAAGCGACATCCGAGGATTTAGCCTTACCGAGTTGTTCATAGAGGGAAGCCGACAAAGTCGGCCACTGAGTATGTCTGAGCACGGGAAAAATTCATAATAGGGGTACGCGTCTTCTTGGAAATTCTCTCTTTAGTGAGCAAGGTTTACGTGCGGAGTTACGGAGGCGCCGAGAGGAACGATGAGGGAATGGCGTTAAAAATCTGAATAGTAGCAAGGCCATTTCAGTGTATTGATTGCACAAAATGGAATAGAACCAATATTTTTTTAAAATCATTTCGTCCCTTACGAGGTTGAATTTTTTGGGGGGTTGTCATAGAGTTTGAGAGAAGAGAATAACATGATTCGAGACAATGTCAGGAAAATTCTGGAGGAGCTGCCCGAAGGAGTCAAGCTTGTGGCGGCGGCTAAAACACGGACAGCAGAAGAAATTTCAGAGGCTTTGGATGCAGGCGTTCAGATAGTCGGCGAAAATTACGTGCAGGAAGCGCATGATGCTTTTCAAGTGGTGGGAGATCGAGCACAATGGCATTTTATAGGTCACCTTCAA
>JAUWVG010000493.1 GCA_030617525.1 Candidatus Aminicenantota bacterium
TCAAAGAGAGTTCAAAGTCCACCGAATACTTGTCCGAAAGTACTTTTTCCATGGAAAACTCAGGGATATAACGCAGTCCAAAAAAGGGCTGAGAGAGGCTGTCTGTGTTGGCTGTGAGCCATCCGGTGAGAAGTCCTTTGATACCGAAGGTGAAGGAGAGGGCCGTAGTTTGAAGAAGCAGAATCACTCCTCCAACAAGGAGTAACTTTGCCCCTATCCTCCGGTTGACGGTCACTCTGACTCCTTTTCTTTAGTTAATATTCCATAAAAGAAAAAATTCATAATTTCTAAAGTCAGAGCCTGTGTTGTTTCGTACATATTGAGGACTTTTTTGTCGGTTATCATTTCCTGCATTTGACCTATAAAATAAAGAATAAAATGTGGATTGATGTTCTTTCTGATCTCTCCTTTTTTTTGTGCTGCAATCATGTCATCGAGAAACTGCTTAAGAGAGAGTTGCGTTCTTTTCTTCATATAATCGGCCACTTCGGGGACAGAATTATGCCACAGGTCCATAAGCATTTCCTGGCTGATATCTTTGCTTGCTTCCAATTTCATCTGGATGATGTCTTTGACCATTTCCGAGAAGGAAACATCCTGGGCCTTGATGTCGAGGTAGCGCTTTTCGGCTTTTGTGAAGATGCTGTCGAGCACAAAAACAGCTAAATCATTCTTGTTATCAAAATAGTTATAAAAGGTCATTTTGCTGACGCCTGCAGTACGGCATATTTCTTCTATGGTGACCCGTTTTATGCCGTGACGCATGAACAGGTCATGGGCGGTCTCTGTGATCTGTCCGTGTTTCTTGCTTTTTACTGAATCGCTTTTTTTGTCCATGACAAATTTTTCTCAGACTATCATCTGCATATTGTACGATAAACGTATATAATTACTCATTACGTACACAATATAGGCTTAAGGTAAGTTATTGTCAAGTGTTTTTTCTTCTTTTCTGTTAAAATATTGTGTTCTATGGTAATCAAAGACTAGAAAGCGATGAAGTGATGCCGGGCAAAACATTTTCTAAAGCCATAAAAGCCATCCGGTTGATCTTTTCGATTGTCCTTTTCCTGGCCCTTTTTTTTCTTCCCGCAGGAACACTCAAATGGCCGGAAGCCTGGATCCTGATTATATTTTATATCATATCTGTATCAGGAGTAGTTATCTGGCTGAAGAAGAATGATCCCGAACTTCTTAAAGAGCGCTCGCAAAGAAAAAAGAATGTCAAAACCTGGGATCGGATTTTAATACTTGTCTATGTTTTCTTTCTAATGATAATGCTATGTGTCACCGGGCTGGATGCTGTCCGGTTCCGTTGCTCAAATGTCCCTCTTTTCCTAAAAATATTTGGATTTTTGGGTTTTATACCTGGATTTGTTTTGGGTTTTTGGGCCATGCGAGAAAATACGTTTCTGTCCGACACTGTTCGAATTCAGAAAGACCGGGGCCATAGAGTCTGTCAAACCGGACCGTACAGGCATGTCCGCCATCCCATGTACATCGGGATCATTATCGCCATGCTCAGCTTCCCCTTTGCCTTGGGATCTTATTACGCTTTGATTCCGGCTGTAATCATTGTCGTTCTTTTTGTCATCCGCACCGTCCTCGAAGACAGGACTCTTCAGGAAGAACTTTCCGGATACAAAGAATATACAGAGACCGTCCGCTTCAGGCTCATTCCTAGAGTCTGGTAGAGGAAACATTGCTTCCTGTTTTTTAGCTGTGTTAAAATTGTTTGCACTTGGATTTGGTATCACATATGTCCGCTTTAAATCGCAGGGATTTCTTAAAAACCATTGGGGCTGGATCCTTATCTCTTTGTATGGGAGGGCTTCATTACTGCTCTTTGAGTAAGGAAACGAAACCTAATATCATCTATATCAATATCGATGATTTGGGCTGGAGGGACCTCGGCTTTATGGGCAGTGAATTTTATGAGACACCTCGTATCGATAACCTGGCCGGTGAAGGCGTTGTTTTTACGGATGCCTACGCCCCCTCGGCCAACTGTGCGCCCAGCCGGGCCAGCTGTCTGACAGGATTGTATGCGCCGCGCCATGGGATTTATACGGTCAACAGCTCAGAGAGAGGCGATACCCGGACACGAAAGCTGATCCCCGTTGAAAACAAAACTGTTCTTCCGGATTCGTTTGTGACAATTGCCGAGAATCTGAAACAAAATGGATATACGACTGCCCATGTCGGAAAATGGCATTTGGGGGACGATCCTCAAACACAGGGATTCGATGTCAATATTGCCGGAAACAAATCCGGCCATCCACCCAGTTATTTCAGCCCCTATAAAAATCCCAATCTCGAAGACGGGCCGGAAGGAGAGTATCTTCCCGATAGGCTGACCACAGAAGCCATGCAATTTGTAAAAAACAATCGATTCCGCCCGTTTTTTCTACACCTTTCTTATTATGCCGTACATTCACCCCTCCAGCCAAAACCGGATAAACAGGAAAAGTACCTCAAGAAGCAGGGATTTGGCGGCCAAAATAATGCCAAATATGCCGCGATGGTGGAAAGCGTGGATGAGAATGTCGGCCGCCTCCTGGATCTTTTAGATGAACTTCGGCTTTCAGAAAGAACGGTTGTAGTGTTCACCTCGGATAATGGCGGGGTCAGGAGGTTTACCTCGATG
>JAUWVG010000232.1 GCA_030617525.1 Candidatus Aminicenantota bacterium
AATCTCGACATAGGCAAAGGGGAGCTCATCGGACTCATTGGCCCTGATGGTGCAGGAAAGACAACTCTGCTTCGTCTTCTCGTCGGCCTCCTGAAACCGACTTCGGGAAGAGTGTGGATTGCGGACATCGACATGTCTCAAAACCAACGAAAGATCAAAGATATAATTGGTTATATGCCGCAGCATTTCAGCCTTTACGGCGATCTCAGTGTGTCGGAGAACATGAAATTTTTCTCCGACCTGTACAAAGTGCCTAGGGACAAATATGAAGAAAGAAAAAAAGAACTCCTTCATTTTAGTTCTCTTTCCCCCTTCCAAAACCGCCTGGCAAGAAATCTTTCCGGCGGCATGCAGAAAAAGCTGGCTCTCTCGTGTAATCTTTTTCACACGCCGGAAATCCTTTTTCTCGACGAACCCACAACCGGAGTGGATCCGGTCTCTCGAAAAGAGCTTTGGGATTTTTTGTTCACACTCAAAAATCAAGGTAAAACACTTGTTGTCAGCACGCCTTATATGGATGAGGCTCAAAAATGTCACAGAGTTGCTCTCCTCTATAACGGACAACTCCTCGCCTTAGCTAAACCGGATGATTTAATAAAAAATTTCACGAACACAGTTATCAAATTCACAAGCGATCAAAAAAATGCACGCTTTGTCTTGAAGGCCATGCCTTCTCTTCAAAACATCTATCCTTATGCCGGAGCTCTGCATTTGACTTTTCACCCGGGAGCAGATGGCGTTGAAATCACAAAGGCTTTTTGCCAGGCCCGGAACATTGGGGTTAAAAGTATCAAGAGGATCGATCCCTCATTTGAAGACACTTTTCTCGATTTCATCAGCAAACAATGATTTGTATCGAAGTTAATCAGCTCACCAAACAATTTGGCCGCTTTACTGCCGTAAACAATGTGTCTTTTAAGGTGGAGAAGGGGGAAATATTCGGCTTCCTCGGCCCCAACGGTGCGGGAAAGTCCACCACGATCCGTATGCTCTGCGGAATCATCCGGCCAACGTCGGGTTCTGCCTCCGTCGGAGGATACGGCATCGATTCTTTTCCCGAGGATATCAAAAGAATAATCGGATATATGTCCCAAAAATTTACACTCTACCAGGATCTCACTGTCGAAGAGAATATCGATTTTTACAGCGGTATTCATAGACTGCCTTCAAAACTTAAAACTGAACGGAAAAGGTGGGTGCTCAAAATGGCAGGCCTGATGGGGAGAGAAACAACCCTCACTAGAAATCTTTCAGGAGGCTGGAAGCAGCGGCTGTCTCTGGGATGCGCTATCCTTCATCAACCGGATATTCTCTTCCTGGACGAACCCACGGCCAGTGTTGATCCTGCTTCCCGCAGGGATTTTTGGGACTTGATTTACGATCTTTCCGATTTGGGGACAACTGTCTTTGTCACATCCCATTACATGGACGAGGTGGAGCGGTGTCACAGGATTGCTATTATCTACAACGGGAAAATTATCGCCAGCGGCTCCCCGAAAAAATTAAAGGTACAGTACACAGGAAATTCAGAATCTTCTCTGGAGGATGTATTCATTTCTGCCATAAAAAGAGAAAAAGAGAATGAAAAGTAGAATTGTTCCTCTTTTAAAAAAGGAGGCTCTCCACATCTTGAGAGATCCACGCAGCCTTTATCTGGCTCTCGGGCTGCCGATGATGCTTCTTATTCTCTTTGGTTTTGCCATCACTTTCGACGTCAAAAACATCCCGGTCGGAGTCGTCGATTTAGATGGGACCGTGCTCAGCAGGGATCTTTTCTCCCGGCTGCATGCCAGCCAGTATTTTGACATTAAATTTTTTAAAACCTCCAGCGCTGATGTTGAAAGTTATCTTGATAGAGGAGAAGTCCGGTTCATCATCATCATCCCATCAGAATTTTCCCGTGATATCTCTGCGGGAAAGGAAACGGGGCTGCAGCTTCTGGTAGATGGGAGTGACAGCAATTCGGCACAGGTGGCCCTGGGTTACATGGCAGGGCTTGTGCAGACTTTTTCTGCAAAAATCTTACTCGAAAAAGTCCAAAGATCGGGAATATCGATCCCCCTTCACCTCCCCCCTTTCCAGATAGAACCCAGGGTTTGGTATAATCCGGAACTGCGAAGCACAAATTTTATTGTCCCCGGCCTTATTGCGGTGTTGATGATGGTTATTGCGGCCATGATGACATCCTTGACCGTATCCAGAGAATGGGAGATGGGGACAATGGAACAGCTGATCGCCTCTCCAGTCAAACCATATGAAATGATAATCGGAAAACTCTTTCCCTACTATGTCCTGGGATTAATCCAGACACTCCTAGTCATTCTGATCGGGCAGGTCCTCTTTGGTGTGCCTTTTAGAGGAAATCTGTTTTTTCTTTTTTTGGTCTCCAGCCTTTTTCTTATCTGCGGCCTGGGGATTGGACTTTTCATTTCGACCGTGTCTAAATCCCAGCAGCTTTCGTTTATGATGTCCCTCATTCTGACTCTTCTCCCGGCCTTTTTGCTCTCTGGATTTCTCTTTCCTGTGGCTTCGATGCCCCGTTTGATTCGAATAGTCGCCAACCTTGTCCCGGCTAAGTACTTCCTGACCGTTCTGAGAGGAATTTTTCTTAAGGGCACCGGATTAGCCGTCCACTGGCAGGAAGTTGGAGCGCTTTTTGTCTTTGCTGTGATCATTGTTTTCGCATGTACAAAAAAATTTAAACTGAGTTTGGAATAAAATGTTAAGTGTCATCCGTCACATAATCCGCAAAGAATTCATCCAGACATTCCGCGACAAAAGGATGCTCCTTCCGCTATTTGTCGCACCCGTACTCCAGCTTATTTTGTTTGGCTTTGCAGCCACAACCGATGTGAAAAACATTTCCATAGGTGTTCTCGACTATGACAAAAGCCGTGAAAGCCGGGCCCTTATTGGCAATTTTCTCAATACGGAGGCCTTTCGTCTCGATCACAATATCGGTTCGATCGAACAGATCGATGATCAAATCCAAAGGGGAGACATAAAAGTGGCGGTTGTCATCCCCTCAAATTTCGAAAAAAATCTCCACGGCGGACAAAACACTTCCATCCAGATTATCCTTGACGGCTCTGACGCCAATTCCGCCACTATCGTTTTGAGCTATATCGCGCGGCTTCTGAACAGCCATTCTGAAAAGATCATGACTGAAGTTCTCGGTCGAAATATGTCAGGACTTATAAAATCTCAAGAGAGGATCTGGTACAATCCCGACCTGAAGAGTTCTATCTACATGGTGCCGGGAGTTATCTGCCTCATTCTTCTTATAACCACGCTGCTTTTGACTGCGATGGCCATTACAAAAGAGAGGGAGATGGGAACCTTGGAGACTCTGGTCGTATCCCCCATCAAACCATGGGAGCTCATCATTGGAAAAACAGCCCCTTTTGTTTTGATCGGACTTGTTGATATTGTGCTGATCCTTCTGGCAGGAAAAATCATCTTTGGGCTCCCCATCAGAGGCAGTATACTTTTTCTTCTTGGAGTCTCGCTTCTCTTTATCGTGACAACGCTTAGTATCGGCCTTTTTGTCTCTACGATCTCCCGGACTCAGCAACAGGCCATGACAAGTGTTTTGTTCTTCCTGATGCCGGCCATGCTCCTATCAGGAATCTTCACACCACTGGAAAGCATGCCAAGAGTCATCCAACACCTGACTCTTCTCAATCCTTTGAGATATTACGGGAAGGCGGTTAGAGGGATTCTCCTCAAGGGAAACGGGCCGGAAATCCTTTGGCCGGAAATCCTCGCTCTTTTTCTTTTCGGTTTAGTAACACTGGGTGTCAGTTCTCTCCGCTTTCGAAAGCACCTCGAGTAGAGAAATGTATTCTCCACTAAAACAATCCTATAATACGAATTATTATTTCGCACTATAACGGTTATATACGTATTTATAATTCGTTTTTAATGCTTGACATGCGTATTTTCAATTCGTATTATATGGGCATGAAAGAAAATATTTTTACGCACCAAGTCAGCAAAAAATTTAAGTCCGTTGATGACCTGCCCGAGTGGGTGGCCAACTTCCCATCTTTTCAGAATCAGATTAAATCGATTCGTAAAACCCTTGGAATGACACAGGAGCAGTTGGGAAGACTTGTGAACCGATCCCTTAGGTCAATTCAAAATATAGAAGCTGGACAAAATGCACAAAAAATAACAACTATATCTCATATAGCCAACGCCCTTAACACTGAATTGAAAATATTTTTAATCCCACGACAAGATATTGATACTTATCTTGAGAACAAAGCGTCAATAAAAGCAGAGGAATTGGTAAAAATGAGCAAGACAAGTTCGTCCCTTGAGATTCAAACACCAACGGGTGAAGAAGTTCAAGAACAAATCGAAAAGATGAAAAGGAAGATATTGGAGAAAAAACGAGATATTCTATGGAATCAAATCCCAACAAAAAAATAAACCTTAACCTCCCGCTTGGCGCCACTCCACTGACACCTGAAGAATTTGACGGTTTGCTTCCTTTGTATATCACGACAAGAAAAGAGTTGAATGACGCAGAATTTATCAACATTTCCAAAGCAACTCAAAAATATTTTTTGTCCAGAAAAATATTTCTTTTCGATCCCGGCAACCTATTTCAAGTACACAAAGACATGTTTGGCAATGTGTGGAAATGGGCCGGCAAAAAAAGAATCACAAATAAAAATATAGGAGTCGACAAAGTTTATATTGACTTTGAACTGAAAAAGTTCATCGATGATTTAGATTACTGGCTCAAGTATGACATGGATGCCACCGAGATATCTGCGCGGATTCACCACAGATCCGTTTTCGTACATCCTTTTAATAACGGAAACGGAAGGTGGGCAAGATTTCTTTCCAATCTCTTCTTAAAAGACAACTTAAACTCTTATCTTGAATTCCCTGAAAACGAGCTCATTTTAACGACAA
>JAUWVG010000096.1 GCA_030617525.1 Candidatus Aminicenantota bacterium
AAAGGCCCACAGCATGAAGTTCGACGAAAACCTCGAAGATTCGGAAAAGCTGAAAAAATGGCTGGAAAACTTACAGCCCGAGGATTTCGGCAAATACAAGATGTAATTATTTTTTTCGACAAAAAAAAGGCCCAGGGAAAAACCCTGGGCCTTTTTTATTTCTGTTGCTGCTAGATTTAGTACATGTCAGGGGATGGGGGCATGGGGGGGTATTTCGAACCTTTATCATCTTCGGGAAGGTCTGTAATCACACCTTCGGTCGTCAGCATTAATCCGGCAATACTGCCTGCATTCTGCAGTGCTGTGCGTACAACCTTAGTCGGGTCAAGTACACCAGCTTTAATAAGATCTTCATATTTTTCTGTCAGCGCGTTGAATCCAAAATCTTTTTCCTGCTCTTTGACTTTCTCAACAATGATAGAACCTTCCTGCCCTGCGTTTATAGCGATCTGCCGGAGAGGTTCTTCGATGGCTCTCTTGATGATGTCCACTCCAATAGCAAGATCTCCTTCGAGCTTAAGGTTGGCAAGAGATTTCTGGCTTCTCAACAGGGCAACTCCTCCGCCAGGAACGATCCCTTCTTCAACAGCGGCCTTTGTGGCATGCATGGCATCTTCCACTCTGGCTTTCTTCTCTTTGAGTTCTGATTCTGTCGCAGCTCCAACTTTGATCAAGGCCACTCCTCCAACCAGTTTGGCCAGTCTTTCCTGGAGTTTTTCTCTATCGTAATCAGATGTCGTGTCTTCAATTTGAGTTCTGATCTGCTTGATGGGGGCCTGAACATCGTCGGAAGTGCCTTTACCTTCAACAATTGTCGTGTTGTCCTTGTCGATGGCAACCTTATTGGCTTGACCCCGCCAATCTGGGGTGATGTTCTCGAGTTTGACACCGATGTCCTCAGTAATCACTTTGCCACCGGTCAAAACAGCGATATCTTCCAGCATAGCTTTTCTTCTGTCACCAAAACCAGGGGCTTTTACGGCTGCACAGGCAAATGTGCCTTTGAGTTTGTTTACCACCAGTGTTGCCAGAGCTTCACCTTCTACTTCTTCTGCGATGACGAGAAGGGGTTTGCCCATCTTGGCCACGCTTTCCAGCAGCGGCAGGAACTCCCTCAAGTTGCTGATCTTCTTTTCGTGAAGAAGAATTACGGGATTTTCTAAAACACATTCCATCCGATCCGGATCGGTGACGAAATAGGGGGAAAGGTATCCCCGGTCAAACTGCATCCCTTCAACGATGTCCATCGTAGTTTCCAGGCCTTTGGCCTCTTCTACTGAAATCACACCGTCTTTCCCAACTTTGTCCATCGCCTCAGCAATAATCTCCCCGATAGAGGAGTCGTTGTTTGCTGAGATAGAGCCGACTTGGGCAATCATCTCCCCACTCACTTCGCGGCTCAATTTTTTCAATTCCTCAACAATCTTTTCCACGGCTTGATCGATTCCCTTTTTGATCAAATTGGGATTGGCGCCGGCGGTGACATACTTTAATCCTCCCGCATAGATACTCTGGGCGAGAACCGTGGCGGTTGTCGTGCCGTCTCCGGCCACATCAGATGTTTTGGAGGCCACCTCTTTGACAAGCTGGGCACCCATATTCTCGAGGGAATCTGCCAACTCGATCTCTTTGGCTACAGTGACACCATCTTTGGTGCTGGTGGGAGAACCGAATTTTTTGTCGAGGACAATATTTTTTCCCCGCGGACCAAGGGTCTCTTTGACGACGTTGCTCAGAATATTAACGCCCCTTAAGAGAGCCTGTCTTGCTTCATCTCCAGTTGTTATTTGTTTTGCCATTGTTTTTCCTTTTCACAAAATCAGGTGATTTTGGCTAAGATTTCCTCTTCACGGACGATGACATGTTCCACATCTTCAAATGTCACTTCGGTTCCGCTAAATTTTCCAATGAGAACTCTATCCCCTTTCTTAACATCAAGGGGGATAACTTTCCCGTCCTCTGAAACACGGCCCTTGCCAACCGCTATGACTTCGGCTTCCTGCGGTTTTTCTCTAGCCGTATCTGGAATGATTATTCCACCCTTGACAACATCCTTCTCATCCAAGCGTTTGAGAAGAACTCGGTCATGTAAAGGAACTACATTCATAAATACCTCCTGTAAAATTAATAAAAATTAGCAAATAAGCTATAAGACTGCTAATTATACAGAATTTTCCCCTGTTGTCAAGATAAAAACGGCTTTTATTTAGCACTTAAAGTGGACGAGTGCTAATAATTGGGCTATTTTATGTTAAGTGCTTTGGTCAAATTATGTAGGGTGTTGCGGTGTATCCCAAGAGCTCTGGCCATTTTTGTCTTATTTCCATTGTATTTCTGGGAAGACGTCTCGATGTAGATCTTTTCAAATTCCTTCAAAACTTCTTTGAGAGGCAGTTCACTCTCGACAAGTTCCTTGATCAGGACTTCCATTTTCTGGTGGATGGACACCCGTTTAGCCTTTACTGACATCTTCCTTCCCCCTTTTGACAATATCGTCGTATGCCTCATTAAACTTCACTTTTAGGTCATCCGGAATGAGATAGATCACGGCCTTAGTGACTCGCACGCAATAGGGAGCAAGAAAAGACTGCTTTAACGCGTCCTCTTTGAAAGGAAACACAAGCATGGCAAACACAATCACACCACAGATAAGAAGTCCCTTCAACAGGCCCAAACCTCCGCCCAGGGCATTGTTGACAAATTTCAAGGGGCCCCTAATCACCTTCGAGAAAAGAAAAGATAGGATTCCTCCCATACAAAGAACTGCGATAAAAACAGTGATAAAAGCAACAAAATTAGAGAGAGTGCTGCTGCTGATCCATTGCGAAAAAAAGTCTGAAACAAAAGGATAGTAATTGACAGCCAATATCAAGCCTACAATAACCGACAGAATGCCAATGATTTGCCTGACAAAACCCTTCATGACTCCAAAGAGAACCGTTAATCCTAGAATCACCAGAAGAATGAGGTCCACCCAGTTAAAATTCATCTAAGACCTCCTTTTTTTTAATTCTTCGACCATCCAATATCCCCCCTCATCAAGTTCCCCGAAATGAATGTGCGGTTTGATAGAGCCATGGAAATCAGATCCTGCCGTGGGAACGAGGTCCAATTCCTCTGCGATGGACTTGTATAAAGATTTTTGTTCTGCATCATGGTAGGACGAATAGACCTCAAGCCCTTTAAGTCCTCGTTCTTTTAGTCGGATCAGGTCTTCTTTTTTCGCACTCTGAAAATAGGCGCCTGGATGAGCGACAACGGGAACGCCACCGGCAGAGAGGATTTTGTCAAGCACGTCCAACAGATCGACATTCCGCCTGGGTACAGAAGCGGGCTTCCCCTCCATAAAATAATTCTTGTAAAAATGGTAGGGCGCAAACGGCTTATTTTCACCATCCAGGTATTGAGAAAAACCAGGCGTTTTGTTTTTTTCGGCCTTATTCAAGATCAGTTGGGCGATCGTGACTCCCAATGGGGGATATGGATCCGATGCGTGAAGAACCTCTTCCCAACTGATATCAAATCCCAGATTTTGCAGTTTTTCCACCCTCTCTCTGGCCTCAATCCGGCGTCGTTTGGCAACCTCCCGAACAAGATCAACCAAAATCTCACTTTTCCAATTGATAAATGGACAAAGGAGATGGAACTCTCGCCCCTCAAAGAGGGTCGTCAATTCTAAACTCGGGATAATCTCAACACCATTTTCTTCGCCATATTGGATCGTCTCAGGATACGCGTCAACCGTATCATGATCCGAAATCGAAATCGCCCGAAGATTGGCTTTTTTTGCCAAATTTACGATGTGTTCGGGTGAATAATCTCCATCACTGCTTCTGTCTGAATGGATATGGAGATCGATCCGATCATCCATTAGAGTTCAATTTTTCCTGTGAGACGCTGGAAGATATCCAAATATATTTCTGCTGTGCGCTCGATTATCTCGGAAGGCAGTTCGGGCGGTGAAGAGTTCTTGTCCCAGCTCAATCCTTCCAAGTAATCCCGAACAAATTGTTTATCGAGGCTGGGTTGAGACATGCCTGGCGAATAGCTTTCCACGGGCCAAAACCGGGAAGAGTCCGGGGTGAAGATTTCATCAATAAGTACAACCTTTCCATCCCGGATCCCGAATTCGAATTTTGTGTCGGCTATGATGATGCCCTTGGAGTAGGCATATTCGGACGCTTTCCTGTAGAGGGAGATACTTAATTCTTTCACATTCTTTGCCAACTCCACGCCAACAGTGTCCTGCATCTCCTCAAACGAAATATTGATGTCATGTCCCTCATCCGCTTTTGTGGCCGGAGTAAAAATGACATCATCCAACTTGTCGGCCTGTTTTAATCCCGGGGGAAGTTTTACACCGCTTGTCTCGCCAGCGGCAAGGTAGTCTTTCCATCCTGAACCTTCCAAGTACCCCCTCACAACGCATTCAACAGGAAGCACTTCCGTTTTCCTGACCAACAAAGACCGTTTTTCCAGCCTATCCCTATACTTTTTAAGAATAGATGGGAATTCATCAAATTCTGCGGTCAAAACATGATTGGGACACAAGTCAGAGGTGAACTCAAACCAGAAGACTGAAAGTTGTGTCAGTATTTTCCCCTTATCCGGGATAAGAGAAGGAAGTACCCAATCAAAAGCAGAAACGCGGTCCGAGGCAACAAAAAGAAGGCTGTTCTCCATCTCAAACACATCCCGCACCTTTCCTTTTTTGAACAAAATAAGTTCCGGAATAGAAATTTCTGAGTAAGTTTTCTTCATTGTCCTTTCCACCTAGAGCGAAATTGATTTTTTCTTAGAATAAAAAAAAAGAAACGAAAAAGCAAATATAACTATAAGAATTATAAGGATTCAAGGAATCAAGAGGTCAGGGGGTCGAGTGAAATGATTAAGAAGAATGAAGAAAGGAGTCCAAAACCCTAGAATCCTTGAACCCTAGAATCCTCGAATCCTTTGTATAACAGGTTTAGGAGGACATTCCAATAAAATTGATCATCCGACCAGTCTCAGTTTTATCCCGACGATAGGAAAAATATTTCTTTTCACACCGTGTGCAACAATCGACAGAATAGATGTTTTTGTCTTCAACACCCACATCCAAAAGTTGAAAACGGTTTATCCCTTTCAAATCAAAAAAATACTTCCCCCTCCGGCCGGGACACGGTCTAAAGAAACGAGATGCGGTTTTCTGATTCGGAAAACTACTCTTTACATCATCTCCAACCTCGTAACACATCTGCTTGACAGACGGCCCTAGGGCCACAACAAGAGAATCCGGCCGGATGCCTAGGGTGCAGCCCATGGTCTCAACAACCTTTTGGACCAAACCTTTGTTTGTTCCCCTCCAACCGCAGTGAACGGCGGCCACGGCTTTGGGATTTGTGGAAACAAAAAAGACGGGAAGGCAGTCTGCTGTCCTGATAGAAAGCAGTACATGGGGGCGGTCTGTGATTAAAGCATCTCCACTCAACCGCTTTAAGGGAGGGGCTTCGATGAGATGAATGGTATCAGAATGGATTTGTTTGATAGAGACCAAAGTAAAATCCTTCCATTCCTGTTTTTCCAAAATGTCGCGCTCAAACAAGTTCCTTGAACCGAATCCATGGACCAGGGAAGTGATCTTCTCCAACTGCGGCACCGTGTTGAACTTTTTTTTTTGATTGAGTGTCATCCCCTTATTTAGACCTTCTTAAAAATAAGACCATATATTGTTATTATTGTGCCTTTCAAAGTGGTAGAGGAAAAGATCAAGAAACAATTTTATTCGGTGCTTACGGTAGAAGTGAAAAGAAAATTTCGGTAGTGTCGAATCACTTCATGAATGAAATCCTCCTGAGAGATATCCATCACGGCGGGAGGAGCAGCCTCCTCCATAAAAAGACATTCATTCACCTCCACTATTCCCTTTTTGGTTTTTCTCCCTCCAACTCTGGACTTTAATTCAAGTTGGATGGAATTTTTTGGCAGAAAAACTATGTATTGAAATTGACTGATGCTAGACTTCACAAAATTCGTCTGGAAAGAGATGGAATAGCCCTTGATACTCTGGATTTTCGCACCTACTTTGTAAAAATTCAGCTCTTCTTTTAACTGTTCAAAACCAGGTTCGGCAATAAATTCGCAAAAATTATCAAATTTCTCGCGTGCTTCACGGATACTGGATGCCAGAATTTGGTTGTCTTCAAAACATTTGGCAAGCACTTCCTTCCAGTTATTCCCCATTAGATTCTCCTCTAAAAGTTTGTTCGCTATATTATCACAATCTCCTTGTCTTGCCAAAACCCATTTTCATACGGTAAGCATCTCCAATTCCGTGATATGAAGAATGAGTTCTGTAAAAATATCACGAAAATAGAGATGCTTCATACGTCGACGCCTCGCATCTGTGGCGCCCTCGTGAATAATTCAGGTTAGATATAATTAGACAGAATCTTTTTTAATCTGTTCCGCAAAATTCCGTCCAAACGCCTCGGCCTTTTTGATATCTCCATCAGATGGACTACCTATAAATTCCAAGACATCTAACAGCTCCCATTTTAAAGGCTCGATAATGCTTTTTAATCCTCTCAGGGCTCCCCCACTCCACCCATAGCTGCCAAAATAAGCTGCCTTTTTATTTTTTATATGCTTATGAGCCGCCATTTTCAACACATCCGAGACCGGAGGGAAAAGGGAGACTTCATAAGTGGGAGCGCCGATCATCACGCCTTGTTTTGTCCACAATGAAGGGAGAATATAGCTGGAATGTGTGCGTGCGGCATCAAATATCTCAAAAGGAATTCCTGTCTGAGATATCCCGTGGGCCACAGCGTTCATCACAACTTCGGTATTTCCATACATCGATCCGTACAAAAGAGTGACTCCGGGTTCTGTTTTTCCCGACGCATACTCGGCCCATTTTTTGTAGAGGTCAATGATGAGCTCTGGTTCTTTTCTCCAAATCAGTCCATGTGACGGGGCTATGATGTCCACAGGAAGATCTTTCAGTTTGTCTATAGCAGATAGAACCCGTACGCTGAAATTTGCAACGATATTGACATAATACCGTAAAGACTCTTTTTTATAGAACTCAAAGTCCCGGCATTCGTCATCAAAAATGCCACCCCTTAAAGCTCCATAGCCGCCAAAGGCATCACAGGAAAACAAGATGTTTTGATCCACATCGTATGTCATGATGGTCTCTGGCCAATGAACGAATGGAGTCGACATGAATTTCAGGGTCCTTCGGCCAAGAGAAAGGGTGTCTCCATCTTTGACCACTTTGACATTGTCCGTAATGGAATAAAATGTTTCCAGCATTTCCCTTGTTTTTTCAGAGCCAAGGATCGTCACATCAGGAGCAATGCGCAGCAGTGTCCTCATCAAACCGGAATGGTCGGGCTCCATGTGATTTACGATGATATAATCTATCTTTGTGATATCGGTTAACTCATCGATTTGAGCGATATACTCATCCCCTTTGAAGGCTTTTGTCAAATCGATAACCGCCTTTTTTTCATCGTTGATAAAATAAGAGTTATAAGAAACTCCGGCCTGAGCGATGGGCCACA
>JAUWVG010000220.1 GCA_030617525.1 Candidatus Aminicenantota bacterium
TTGTCTATGGAGCACGCAAACACAGAGGCCAGAACTCCTATGCCATAGCCTCAGAAACCGTCAGTCTCAACATCATGAACTATTCCAGCATAAAGAATATCGAAGCCGGACAGGCTCTCTTTATCGACAACAAGAGAAAAATCCACACCAAAAAAATTGTCCGGCGCCCCCACCACACCCCCTGTCTTTTTGAATGGGTCTATTTTGCCCGACCCGACTCTTTTATCGACAATGTCAATGTCTATGACTGCCGTGTTAACCTCGGCCGTTTCCTCGCTGAAGAGATAAAAAAACACAACCTCGACATTGATGTCGTTGTCCCTGTCCCCGATTCTGCCCGCGATGCAGCCATAGAGATCGCACGTTTACTCAATCTTAAATACAGAGAAGCCCTGGTTAAAAACCGCTACATCGGCCGCACCTTTATTATGCCGGCCGACAAGGACCGGAAAACATCCGTCCGCCAGAAGCTCAATCCAATCGTATCCGAACTTAAAGGAAAAAACGTTCTCCTTATCGATGACAGCATCGTCCGCGGCAACACTTCAAAGGCCATAATAGAGATGGTCAAAGAATGCGGGGCAAAAAAAGTCTATTTTGGCTCTTATTCACCACCCCTCCGGCATCCCTGCGTGTACGGAATCGATATGCAGACCAAAACCGAATTTGTTGCCCGCAATGCCGACACCAAACAGATTGCCAAAAGGATCGGCGCGGACAAGGTCATCTACCAGAGCCTGGAATCGCTCGAAAAAGCCGTAAAGATGGGAAATAAAAATCTCAAGGAGTTCTGCGGGGCCTGCTTCAGCGGGATATACCCCACAGGCGATGTCACTCCCAAAATCCTCGACTCCATCGAAAAAGACCGGAAAACGGCTAAAGAGAACCAGTTGGAACTTAACTTATAAATAAATAGGGGACTGTCCCCAATAAAAACATGTTATTTTTTATAAAAAAGTTTCTTCAAGCCCTCTTCCTCCCTCCTTCACTTCTTCTCATCCTCCTAATAACATCATTCATCCTAATACTCCTCAAGAAAAAATGGGGGAAAATATTATTGCTGATCACAATTATTTTCTACTATTCTTTATCTATCACCCCTGTTTCTCAACTCCTATTGCATGGGCTTGAAAGCAAGTATCAAACAATTCAATCTCCCACAAACGAAGCCAAACACATCGTTGTCCTCGGAGGAGGAACAATAAACCGGTTCTCTTCACTCCCTCCATCAAGCCGGTTGAATCCATCCTCCACTGCAAGGATTCTAGAGGGGATAAGGCTATTCAGGCAGATAGAAGATGGCTATCTGATAACATCCGGAGGAAACCGGCGGCAGAAGACAAAAGAAGAAGATTCGTGCCATCAGATGAAATATTTGGCTATCATGCTCGGAGTGGAAGAAGATCGGATTATTCCCATTTGTGATTCGCGGGATACTTCTGAAGAGGCAAAAAATTTAGAGAAGATCATCGGAGATAAACCCTTCTTTCTGGTTACATCAGCTTTTCATATGCAGCGCTCAATCCTTCTTTTTAAAAGACTTGGACTCAACCCCATAGCCGCCCCCGGCGACTTTAAAGCACAAAGAAAAGAAGGAAACAAATACTATGATTTCCTCCCCTCACCTAATAATCTTTTAAATTCAACCTTGGCGGTAAAAGAATATTTTGGGCTTGTATTCTACAACCTTTTTAAATAACGTTTATTCAAATTGAAATCCATGCATCAATATGGTATTAAAAATTCAAACCTGACATAAATAAGGACATAACTATGGCAAAATATCTAGTATCAGGTGGAGCAGGATTTATCGGCTCGCATATCACCGAGGAATTAGTCAGAAGAGGAGACAAAGTCAGAGTCCTCGATAATTTCCTGACAGGGAAAAAAGAAAATCTCGCCCCATTTCTCACCGATATCGATCTAATTGAAGGAGACATAAGGGATTTCTCTCAATGCCAAAAAGCCGTAAAAGGAATAGACTATGTCCTCCATCAGGCAGCTCTTCCCTCAGTTCCCCGCTCGGTCAGCGACCCCATCACTTCGAATGAAATCAATATCACAGGGACTTTAAATATGCTGATAGCATCTAAAGACGAAGGAATCAAAAGCTTCGTCTTTGCCTCATCCTCATCCGTTTATGGAGATGATCAGAGACTGCCCAAAAAAGAGGGAAACGAAGGGAGTCCCCTTTCTCCTTATGCTCTGGGAAAGTTAACAGGAGAACATTACTGCCGGATTTTTTCCCAGCTCTACGGATTTAATACAGTTTGTCTACGTTACTTTAATATCTTCGGACCCAGACAAGACCCCTTATCCCAATATGCAGCGGCTATCCCCAATTTTGTGACCAAAATTCTAAACAACGAAAAACCGATAATCTATGGAAATGGAGAACAGTCGAGAGATTTTACCTTTGTGTCGAATGTTATCGAAGCGAATCTATTAGCCAGTCAAGCCCAAAATGTTTCTGGAGAGGTTTTTAACATCGCCTGCGGCGCACGTACAACGGTCAATGATTTAATAAGCACGATTAAAAGCATTCTAGAAATTGACATCCCATCAGAATACACAAATCCACGGCCAGGTGATGTCAAGCACAGCCATGCAGATATTTCCAATGCTGTTGAGAGGCTGAATTACAAACCTCTTTTCACATTCAACGAAGGGCTCGAAAAGACCATCTCCTGGTATAAAGATCAAGTATAGATGAGAAAGACCCTAACAAAACTAGCCAATCATCCCCAATTGTGGCTTTTCTTAACTTTTGTCTGGATGGTTTTCATTTTTGTGCTCTCGACCAATCATTTCTCTTCAGGAAGAACAACGGCCAAAATTGATACTGAAATCCCTCTTCGTTTGCTGGCTCATCTCTTTGTATATTTTGTTCTAGGATTTCTAGCAAGCGGAGCGGTAAAACTCAACTTCCGTTGGAAACATAAACTTCTTATAGCTCTTCTCTTTTGTGTCTTCTATGCCTTTACTGATGAACTCCATCAGCATTTTGAAGCAGAGCGGAGATTCAGATTTATCGATATTGCGACAGATAGTGTCGGTGCTTTTGCGGGAATCTTACTCTATCACCTACCTTTGAGAATTAAACATCATCGTGAGGAGTGAGAATCCTTCATGTCATCGCGAGTGAAACGTGGCGATCTGACTCGACTCTTGACTTCTTCTCGTAATAAATGATATTTAATATCCACCGAATCTCTTTACTGGGAACTAAATTTCATCGGGGGAAAAAGATGAAAGAAAAAGGGATGGTATCAGCGACCTTTTTAAAATTTCTTATCCTTATACTTATTGTTTTTAGCCTATCCTGCAAAAAGGAGCCTGAAAAAAAAATTTCTCCATCTCTTGCTGCAGAAATCGATATCCAACAAATCGAAAGCTCAACCGACCTCCAGTTTACAATCCTAAAAGCACAGACAATCGGCTACATGCCACGCCACAGGTTTTATTGGATCTGTCTAGATAAAGAAGCCAGTCATCAAAAAATAAAAGACCTTGCCCAGGCGATAGTAAATGAGGCAATCGCCAATAACCCAAAAACCTACCACAGTTTTTTAATTCATTTCTTTTTAAAAAGCGAGCTGAGGGAAACAGTCGAAAACTCAGAATCTTTTGCGCAGGCAACGTATCTTCCCGAAGGAAGCCGGCAGAAAATCAGGAGGATCGCAGTCGACAACTACAACGATTACAAACTCACATGCACCTTCTTCGATTAAACATTCTATAATTGGATTTCATTAAACTACTTGAAAAAGGAAATAAATACCAATAAACTTAACCAGCTACTGCAATACAAGAGGTGTGAACCAATGGAAGAGTATGAAAATGAATTCGAATTGATGGATTATCTCAATGTCATATGGAAAAGAAAATGGCTCATTATAATCCCAACTTTTGTCTTAGTCGTATTAGTAGGAATCTACAGTTTAACCCTCCCCAAGGTTTGGGAAGTCCATGCATTAATTGTTCCAAGCAAAATTATTCTTCGTACTGATGATGGCCAGTTTAATGAAGTGCTCGTTACAGATCCCAAACAAATTGTAGGACAGATTAACCAAGCTACTTATAACAATTTAATTGCCGCAGAATTAAATCTGGACATAGAAAAAATGCCAAAAATAGAAGCAGAGAATCTCCGTGATACAAATCTTGTGCGCATCTCATTAAAAGCGCAGGATGTCGAGAATGCAAAAGACATACTTTTCTCTCTTTTTGATTTTTTAAAAATCGATCTGGATGAAAAAATCAAAGTTGAAATATCTGATATTGATACGCAGGTAGAATCAAATAATAACCGCATCAAATCAAAAAATATCGAAATTGAAGACAAAAAAAATGCCATAGAAGCCATAAACCTAACGATCAAAAACAAACGAAACACGATCAAAACAAAGAAGAACCGGATTAAGGATAAGGAAAATATAATCATCACAAAAGAAAACACCATCAAGTTGAAAGAGAGCTCAATAACAATTAAAAACCTGAATATAGAATCGAAAGAAATGGAAAAAACAGGAATGCAGGAAGAGATCAACACCATGGAAAACAAACTGATCATCTCTGAAGAGAGAACCGATGCGATCACAGAAGAGATGAAAGAAGTCAAAGAAAGGATTGATCAGATCCAAGAAGAATGGAAGAAAGTGCTCACGAAAGGAACCGACAAAAATGCGATGAGCATTTTACTCTATTCCGTAGAAATTGGAAACAACCTCAGGAACTACAACACACTTGATGAAAAACTCAGCAGCGAAAAGCTCACCCAGGAGAACATCAATTTAGCCATTGAGGGAAAAAAGAGAGAGATTAAGCAAACTGATAATCAGATAGAGCAAATCAGAATACAAATCGAAGATGTCAGAACAGCAATAAACAATGTCAAAACTGAAATCGATGATGTTAACACGCAAATCGATGACATCAACACACAAATCGACGACATAGAAACCGATATCGAAAAAACAAAGAATGAAATTAAAACCATTCAGAACAGCATTATTATAAAAGAAAATGAGATTGAAAATGTAAAGAATGACATTTCCTTTTTAAAGGAAAAAAAGGCCAGAATTGATTTTGCAGAACTCATAAAAGAACCGACTTCTTCACTCGGGCCTGTCGCCCCA
>JAUWVG010000094.1 GCA_030617525.1 Candidatus Aminicenantota bacterium
TCTATAAAAATCACGGAAAGTGGGATTCTTCCTGAGAAATCTGAAAAGGATGGAAAAAGCGACATCCGAGGATTTAGCCTTACCGAGTTGTTCGACGAGAAGAAGAATCAGGGCCAGGCCTTCCAAACATGAATAACTTTCTCGATATTAATTGAATTCTGTAGAAAGTTTTTCATGTTTGGAAGGCCTGGCCCTGATTCTTCAGTGTATGTCTGAGCATGGGAAATTTCAACAAAAATGGTACGCGTCTTCTTGGAAATTCCTTCTTTAGTGAGCAAAGTTTACGTGCGGAGTTACGGAGGCGCCGAGAGGAACCACGAGGGAATGGCGTTAAAAATCCGAGTGGAGCGCTTCCACCTTTTCAGATTTTATCTTATGTGATTTCTAATCACTCAACACAGCACTCTGAAAATCGAGGAAACCGATAAGAGCCCCCTCCATTGAAAAATAGGAGGGGGTATATTATACTAACAATTCCATTTTGGAACTTATATGCTTATAAAAAAACAAATAACGGAGTTTTAATGAAAAAAAATGTCATCATCATGGGTGCCGCAGGAAGGGACTTTCATAACTTCAACACCTTCTTTAAAGACAATAATCACTACCAGGTAGTCGCATTTACAGCCACTCAGATTCCCGACATCGAGGGCCGGAAATATCCAGCCGAATTGGCGGGACGGCTCTACCCGGAGGGGATCCCCATCTATTCTGAATCCGATCTGGTCAAGCTGATTAAATCCATGGATGTCACAGAAGTTTTCTTTTCCTACAGTGACACAGCCAATGATTATGTCATGCACAAGGCTGCCGATGTTTTGGCTGCCGGAGCCAGTTTTACACTCCTCGGTCCAAGAGAGACGATGATCGCCAGCCAGAAGCCTCTAATCTCTGTCTGTGCAGTGCGCACGGGAGTCGGCAAAAGCCAGACCAGCAGGAAAATCGCTCTGATGCTCAAGGACAAAGGCCGTAGAGTTGTTGTCATCCGGCATCCCATGCCCTACGGAGATCTGGTCAAACAAAAAGTCCAGCGCTTCGCCGAATACGATGACATGATCAAAAACGAGTGCACGATCGAGGAAATGGAAGAGTACGAACCCCACATTCAGAACGGCATCATCGTCTATGCCGGAGTGGACTACGGCGCCATCCTGGAAGAGGCAGAAAAAGAAGCCGATGTCATCCTCTGGGACGGAGGAAACAACGACTACCCGTTTTACAAGGCGGATCTGGAAATCGTCCTCATCGACCCCCTCCGCCCGGGGCACGAACTTAAATATTTCCCTGGAGAAGTGAATTTCAAAAGAGCTCAGGTTCTCATTATCAATAAGATGGATACAGCCGATCAAAGTAACATTGACCTAGTAGTCGAAAATATCAAGACATACAATCCTGAAGCCACCATCATCCGGGCCAATTCCCCGGTATCTGTTCCGGACGGAAAAGATATCGAAGGACAGACCGTCCTGGTCGTCGAAGACGGCCCGACACTGACACACGGGGGCATGGCTTACGGAGCGGGAATCGTCGCCGCTAAACAATACGGCGCCGGCCGCGTTGTTGATCCGCGCCCATTTGCCATGGGCAGCATCAAAAAGACATTCGAAAAATACCCCCACCTCGACCGCGTTCTCCCGGCCATGGGATATGGACAGGAACAGATTGCCGAACTGACCGAAACCATCAACCGCGTTGAGTGCGACCTCGTCATTGGAGCGACACCCATCGACTTGGGCCGTCTGATCCAGACAAACAAAAGAATTCTGCGCGTTTCCTACGATCTGGAAGAAATCGGCTCCCCCGATCTTCAGGAGGTCCTCAAGGATTTCTGATGAAAAACAAGACCGCCCTCATTGCTTTTGGAGGAAATGCGCTCCTTCCCAAACCAAGGCACGGACTCCAGAGCGAACAGATTAAACATGCTGAAAAAGCCGCCCGTCTGATGATCCATATCGTGCGCCGCGGATATGACCTGATTATTGTTCACGGCAATGGGCCGCAGGTCGGAAACCTGCTCATCCAGATGGAGGAATCCATCAACAAAGTTCCACCTTTCTCTCTCGACATCTGTGATGCGATGACCGAGGGCAGCATGGGGTATATGCTGGAAAAGGCCATCATCAACGAACTCCGCAAAAAGTCTCTGGACAAAGAAGTGGTCACCCTGATCACCCAGGTTATCGTGGATAAGGAAGACCCGGCCTTCGATTCCCCCTCGAAGCCTATCGGCCCGTTTTACTCGGAATATAGGGCCAGGATGCTCATCCGGGAGAAAAAATGGAAAATGATGGAAGATGCCGGGCGGGGATTCCGTAAGGTCGTCCCCTCACCCAAACCGATTGACGTGGTGCCAAAACACGTGATGCACGATCTCGTCCGTTCGGGAAAAATCGTCATCGCCGCCGGAGGAGGGGGCATTCCGGTCATCATCAACGGCCGCGGGCTCTTCCAAGGAGTTGAAGCGGTCATCGATAAGGATTACACATCCGGTCTCATTGCCAGAGAAACCCGGGCCGATTTGTTCATTATCCTGACAAATGTTCCCCAGGTTTATCTGAACTTTGGCACTCCGAGAGAAAAACCGATTCTCGAAATGCCGGTGGACGAGGCCAAACAACAGATGGCCAGGGAACAGTTTCCTCCCGGATCCATGGGCCCAAAGATTGAAGCCGCCATCGACTATATCGAAGGAGGCGGAAAAGAAGTCCTGATCACCTCTGCCAGCCACCTGAAGGCAGCCATGATCCACCGGTCAGGCACAAGGATATTTGGCCCGAACGAGGAGACATAAATGGATAACTTTCTTTCAATACACGATTTGAGCATCTACCAGTTCCATGAACTGCTGGACCTCTCCGGTCAAGTCAAGGCTCAACCCCAGCGCTTCCGGGAAAAACTCAAGGATAAGGTTCTGGCCATGATCTTCGAAAAGCCATCGCTGAGGACCCGGATGACCTTCGAGGTCGGGATGCTCCAGCTGGGCGGCCAGGCCGTCTACCTCGGCCCTTCCGATATCCAACTGGGCCAGCGTGAAAGCACATACGATGTGGGAAAAAACCTGGAACGCTGGGTTGACATGATCATGATTCGCACATTCAATCATCAGATCGCCGTTGATCTGGCCGAATACACCCGTACTCCGGTCATCAATGCCCTGACCGATTCACTGCATCCCTGTCAGGGGATGGCCGATTTTCTGACCATCAAGGAACGACATCACAATTTGGCCGACCTGACACTTGCCTATATCGGAGACGGAAATAATGTCTGTCACAGCCTGATCTTTGCGGCGGCCAAAGCTGGGTCCCGGATGAAGGTGGCCACCCCTCCGGGTTATGAACCCGATCCAAACATCGTCAAAAAAGCTGAAGAAGATGGGGCGGACACAGGTTTTGTCGTTGAGGTCAGTAATGATCCCGATGAAGCGGTCCGTGAAGCCCATGCCGTATATACAGACACCTGGACCTCGATGGGACAGGAGGCCGAAACAAAAGAAAGAGCCCATATCTTTGCGCACTTTCAGGTCAACAGTGATCTGATGGCCAAGGCCCACTCCAAAGCGATATTTATGCACTGTCTCCCCGCTCACAGGGGAGAAGAGGTGACAGATGAGGTTATTGATTCTCCTCAGTCTGTTGTTTTCGACCAAGCCGAAAATAGGCTTCATTTTCAAAAAGCCATTATGTTATTATTGATGGGGATAAAAAAATAGAAATGGACCAAGTCAACGAACTCACACAGATTATCGACGCTGATCTTTCCTTTTTGAGAAAGGAGCTGGCCAAGACCAAAACTCCGGTTAAACAGGAAGAGCTGGTCATAAAGACCGCCTTCAAAAAGACGGCCAGCCTTCGGCGCCTCGAAGCCAAAAAATACCATCCCGATTGTGCGTACGAAATCGGCGACCTCGTACACAGGGAATATGATGAACCGCTGACCATCAGTGCCAAAGGCACCGAACACTTTAAGGGTTCGGTCGTGCTCACGGTGATCAATAAGTTTACGCTTCCTGGTTTCAACTGCGAAATGCTGGAAGTCGATTACACAAGCGGAGGCATATTCCGGAAACATGTCGATTACATGAAAAAAACCCGCACGCAAGTTCTCATCCCGAGCAACTGCGACGGAAAGGCACTGCCTCCGGAAATTCTGCAGAAAGATGATGATCCGCGGTTGAACGAACTTCCCATGACGGATAAAGACCTGAAAAAACTGGAGAAAAATCTCAAATTGGCTCTTTTAAAATCCGATAAATTCTTCAACTGGAATGATTCCTGGCAGTTGGAGGCAAACCGAATCCCTATTACGAACAAAGAGATTAAAAAAATTGAAAAACTTTTTGAACAAACCCCCCTCTCTACAGCCACAACGGATTTGATCTCCCAGCTCTTCGATATCGACAAAAACAATGAGTTGTTCGCCATTCACTGCTTCAGTCTCAATTTCGCCCTGGAAAAGAACTTCAAGAAAAAATTCGTCTATGTTTCACCCGAAGAATGGGGAAAATGGTTCTCCAAGGAAACACTCGATTCGTTCCTGGCCAATCTTCCCATCACAAAAGGCAAGGTTAAAGTTCCAAACTTGGATGACACAAAACATGAACCCCTCTCTCCAGCCCCTGAAATGCCTTTAAAAGTCTATCTGACGTGGAGAGAAATTCTTTCGGGCTGCATCAAAATCCCCAAGAACATGAACAGGCATTTTTCACAGTCCAGAGAATACATCTTCACGGATACAGACGGCGGTCAAACGTACGTCGTCTACTACTACCCCTCATCCAATATCTTCTATGGGCTGCATGAATTCTACGAAAAAAATACGGTTCCCCAGGGGGCCAGTCTCACGATTGAGAAAAAGACCCTCACGTCGTGCCATTTTTGCCTGAAAAAATCAAAAAAGAAGCTCGAGGTGCCCCACCTCACATATGATCCTGTTAAAGATGAGATTAACGATACGAAGGAAGAGGTGTTCACCTTTTCCCTTCCCAATAAAATCATTTTTTTGGAGCGTGAAACACTGACGACCCTTTTGACTCTTTACAGCCAGCGGAAAAATGTTGACCTCAAAGATCTGCTTATCCTCATCTTCAAATATTTTGGACTGGAGGGGGAAGCTCTTACCATCCACTATCAACGCGCTTTCCATCTTGTCGATTTCATCAAACGCACCACTATCGAAGATGTGGAGAATGTTCTTCTCGGCTCTCCTGAATTTACGCAGTCGGAAAAGAGCAAAGGTCTATTTTTCTATCAGATAGAAGAAGAACCCCTGGAAGAACTCGGGGTGGAAGACCTTATCGAAAAACCTGTTGACCCAAAGATCGCCGCCATGGTCGAAGAAATCGAAGGAGAGGTTCTCCCAGAAATCGGAACTGTAGGAGAAGTTGCCATTCCCGAAGTGCCCAAGATTATCGAAGTCATCGAGCCCAAAAAACCAGCCCCCGTTAAACCTCCCCCAGTAAAACCCGCCCGACCTCCGCGCCGCAAAAAAGATGTCGACATCATTTCCCCGGAAGAAAAAGCCTCCGTAGAACCGCCTAAAAAAGAAAAAACACCCAAGAAGAAAAAGGACCGGATTAAGGAAGAACAGGAAAGAGCTCCACGGCGCAGACGCGGGGAAAAACGCTTCATTGAAGAACGGATTGAACTTGAAGAATCGGAACACGAAGCCCTGATTGCCCGCAAAGCAGAAGAAGTGGAGCCGGAACTGGAACCCATCATCCTGCCTGAGAAACCCAAAAAAGACGAATTAAAAGAAAAGGCCAAGAAGGAAGAACTTGAAGAGTACGTCTCCGAAACCCCGGCATCGTCTCTCTTTGCCGACAAACTCAAGTCAGCCCTGGGCAAAACACCGGCCAAAGCGCCTGACAAAGGGAAAAAAACTAGAAAAAGAAGGAAACAAACATAGGACCGAAAAGTCGGCCGCCCGAATGAGCACTTGAAAAAAACCGCTGATGTCGCCATCCTCGGAGGCGGCATTCTCGGCGTCAGCACCGCATTTTTTCTCGCACGCCACAAGCCCATCCGGATCGTATTGTTTGAAAGAGATGGCCTTGCCCAGGCCACGACCGGACTGAGCGTCGGAGGCATTCGGCAGCAGTTTTCTCACCCCTCGAATATCCTCCTCTCCCAAAATACGCTCGCTTTTTTTGAATTTTTCCAGAAGGAATACGGCATCCCTCTTTGCTTCCACAAGGTGGGTTATCTATTTCTCGCCCAAAAAGAAGACACCTGGAGGGATTTTCTTTCCAGTGTCCAGACCCAGAAGCGATACAATGTCCCGGTGGAAGCCCTTCTTCCTGACGAAATCCAGCGGCGGTGGCCCTATCTGAATGTCGCGGATCTTAGAGGAGGCACATTCTGCCCGGAGGACGGCTATGCCGATCCCTACGAAGTGACGATGGCCATGGCCAAAATCGCCCGGCAGAAAGGGGTAAACATCTTTGAACAGACAGAGGTAACGGGAGTTCTTGTGGACAAGGGAAAAGTGAGCGGTGTGCAAACAAGCCGGGGCGATATTTCCGTTCCCATTGTCATCAATGCGGCCGGGCCGTGGAGTGGAAACATCGGTCGAATGGCCGGTCTGCATTATCCCGTTTTTCCCTACAGGCGCCAGGTGTTTGTGACCAAGGCGTTTCAAGAGGTGGCAAAACCCATTCCGCTTATTTTGGATTTTGATTCCCTCTTTTATTTTCGGGAGGAGGGGCCGGCCATTCTTATGGGAAAAAGTGATCCGGAGGAACCTTCAAGCTTCAACGTCAACGTGGACAGAGGGTTTATGGAAACCGTTATAGAGGCGGCATGCCACAGAGCCCCTATTCTCGGCAGCGCCAAAATCGCGAAGAGTTGGGGAGGACTGTACACCATAACGCCGGATGAAAATCCGATTATCGGAGCCGACCCCAACATCGAAGGATTCTACAATGCCATCGGGTTTTCCGGGCACGGATTCCAGCACGGACCGGCCGTCGGACAGGTCCTTTCCGACCTCATCGTACACGGTTCCACGGCATTCGATCTGACCCCTTTCTCTTCAGAACGATTCACAAAAGGACCACTTCATGGGGAAAAACGCGTCGTGTAAGGAGGACAATTGTTTTGAAAATAAAAATTCTCGATCAAAAAAACGTGAAGCAGGCCGTCACTATGGCAGAGGCCGTCTCGGCTGTTAAGGACGCCTTCATCCAACTTTCCGCTCAGGAAGCGGTTGTGCCGATGCGAAGCCAGGTCCCGGTGCCCAAAAACAAAGGGATCTCTCTCTTTATGCCGGCTTATCTGGAAAAAAGCCATTCTCTCGGGGCTAAAATCGTCTCTGTTTTCCCGGACAATCCATTAAAAAACCTGCCCACCATTTCTGCTGTGGTTGTTGTTCTGGATGCCGATACCGGCCAGCCCCGGGCCATTCTTGACGGCACTTTTTTGACCGCACTGCGTACCGGGGCCGCTTCAGGTGTAGCGACAGACCTTCTGGCTAGACAAGATGCCTCAACAGCCGCTGTCTTTGGCGCGGGAACACAGGGCCGGACCCAAATGGAAGCCGTGTGCACAGTCAGATCCATAGATAAAATT